>JAYUYT010000155.1:0-8334 GCA_043752345.1 Nitrosospira sp. | reverse complement strand
TCGAGGATGAAAAAGGCAATATACTGGAACAAGCGCAACCGGTGCGGGCTACAGAAAATGCCACGCAGGTCATAGACCCGCGCAACGCTTTTCTCATGACCAATATGATGCAGGATGTGGTGGAGCGAGGCACTGCAACCAGGGCAAAACAGCTCAATCGTACTGATCTGGCTGGAAAAACCGGCACCACCAATGATCATCTCGATGCCTGGTTTTGTGGTTACCAGGCCAATCTAGTCGCAGTAGCCTGGATCGGTTTCGACAATCCCAGACCACTTGGCGATAACGAAACCGGGGGTCGGGCTGCTTTGCCGATATGGGTGGGTTATATGAGCAAAGTGTTGCAGAATGTGCCCATGGTCATCTATACCCCCCCTAAAGGCATTACGACGGCTAGAATCAATCCGGCAACCGGTCTGCGAGAGGCGCATGGCACAATGACCGAATATTTCCTGCAGGAACAGTTGCCACCGGAAGCAGGCAGCGGCGATGATGATGACGTCGCCAAACCGTCAGGAGATGTGCCAGACCGGTCGTTATAGCGACAAACAGGCTGCCACGCCCGTATGGGACTTGTTCAGCGGCCCTTTAACCAGCTTGCCGCCTCCAGCGCGTAATAAGTCAGAATACCGTCTGCTCCGGCACGCTTGAAAGCCAGCAACGATTCGAGCACGCAGGCCTGCTCGTCGAGCCAGCCATTCTGTGCCGCAGCCTTGAGCATGGCGTATTCACCGCTGACCTGATAGACAAAGGTGGGTGCACCGAACTCGCTCTTCACCCGGCGCACTATGTCGAGATAGGGCATGCCAGGCTTTATCATTACCATGTCAGCACCTTCTGCCAAATCCAACCCCACTTCCCACAGCGCTTCGTCTGAATTGGCCGGATCCATCTGGTACGTGTATTTATTCCCCGCCCCCAGGTTGGTAGCAGAGCCCACCGCATCGCGAAACGGGCCATAGAAACTGGAAGCATATTTCGCCGAATAAGCAAGAATACGGGTGTGAATGTATTCCTTGCTGTCAAGCGCCGCCCGTACTGCGGCGATACGCCCGTCCATCATGTCAGACGGCGCCACCACGTCAGCGCCGGCTTCAGCATGCACCAGCGCCTGCTGTGCCAGCACCGCCACGGTTTCATCGTTCATCACGTAACCATTGGCATCAATCAGCCCGTCCTGGCCGTGGCTGGTGTAGGGATCGAGCGCGATATCGGTGATAATGCCCAGCTCAGGAAAGCGTTTCTTCAGTTTACCCACTGCCTGCGGGACCAGTCCCTTGGGATTGACGGCTTCAGCGGCAGTAAGACTTTTCAATCCGGATTCAATCACCGGGAAAAGCGCCAGTGCCGGGATCCCAAGCTGCAGGCACTTTTCCGCCTGATACATAAGAATATCAACGCTTTGTCGCACCACTCCCGGCATTGAGGCAACTTTCTCCTCGCGTTTTTTTCCATCCAGCACAAACACCGGGTAAATCAGATCATCTACATTTAAATGGTTTTCTCGCACCAGACGGCGGGAAAATTCATCGCGACGTAAACGCCGCATCCTCTTCTGCGGAAACTGACTAAAAATTGACATCATCTGCCCATGATAAAAGGTAAAAAAACAAATTTAACAAAAATTTAACATCCGGGGAACTTGTTCCATGACTTTCTCGTCTTATTACCAGACGATGTATGACTGTCTCCCGCTTTCCCTCCCTGAGCGGGGCCTTAATACTTGTTAAGGCAGTTTGCCCCCGGTTTCATTCCCCTTTAACCGGGGGTTTTTTATTTCAGGCTTGACCGTCGGCTTTGATTTCTGCGTCAAAGCTGCGTCTAATCCAAGCCAGCTTCCCAGCACGGCAGTCGCCTCTTCGATCCCTTCTTTGGCCGGGGTGGAAAAAAGTTGGGCACTGCATTGGGGATAGCTTTCCTGCAAAAAAACCTGTACCTCCTTCAGAGTTTTTCTGGCCTGCTGCCGGGTGAATTTGTCCGCTTTGGTAAGTATCACATGCACCGCTTTCCCGGTTGGCGCAAACCAATCCAGCATTCGCCGGTCAAGCGGGGTTAAAGGATGACGCACATCCATGATAAGCACCATGCCGTGAAGCGACTCCCTGGTTTGCAGATAGGTGCTAAGCAGGTGTTCCCAGTGCTGGCGAATTTCCAGCGGCACCTTGGCATAGCCGTAACCAGGAAGATCAACCAGAAAACGGTCATTTCCCAATTGAAAAAAGTTGATATGCTGAGTGCGCCCCGGTGTCTTACTGACAAAGGCGAGACGGCCGCGATTGGCGAGAGTGTTGATAACGCTTGATTTACCGGCATTGGAACGTCCGGCAAAAGCGATTTCCACTCCACCGGGCAGCGGCAAATCTCGTATGTGATTGACGGTAGTGTAAAAGGTCGCGTGTTGAAAAAGAAACATGGATTTCCGGGTCAGATGTAGTGGAACTGGAAAATTAATTGTTGGCCGTGCGGCAACTGAACTTACAGCGGCGTCCCTGCAGCTTCTTCGGCAATGGCCACCAAACCTTCCAGCACCAGATTATCTACCATCCTGGCGGGAGTATTAAGCTGCGCCAGCAATAGCGACGCCGTACCGCCGCTCACGATGCAGTCAGGTACATGACCCAGGGTGGCGGTGAGCAGTATAACCATGCGCTCCACAGCACCGGCCAGCGCCTGCACCCCACCACTGTAGATGGCGTCAGCAGTGGTGTCCGGATAGTCACGGAACTCCCCTTCTCCAAGTCTCAATGATGCGGTGTTTGCCGTCAATGCTTTCTGCATCAATTCAAGACCGGGGACGATGATACCGCCAAGAAACTCGCCCGTGTCGGAAAGAGTATCCACTGTCATGGCAGTACCGGCATTCACTACCAGGCAACCCTGCCGTTGCGACCTCCATGCCGCAATCAGTGCTGCCCAACGGTCACTCCCGAGCTGCGCCGGGTCCGCATAGTAATTGCGTACCCCGCATTGATATGCGCTGGCAGACACCCATTGTGGCTCTATTCCCCAACGGGAAAATAACTCGGACAGTTCTATCCTTGCTTGCTCACCCGCCACGTTGGAAACCATGATACGCGCTGGTTCTGGCAAATCTTGCCATTCTCGCTTCAATAGCGCGCTGCCGCTTTGCACCTCTGCCCCCTGTTGCAGCCAATTGTGTCCATCATGCAGCCCCCACTTGATGCGGGTATTGCCGGAATCGACTGCTAATAAATAGGTCATGTCATGCCACCTTGCGTAACGTAACTTCACCGCCACTGTAGTTATGATTACCCGCTGAGGTTTGTAATCGTAGCGATCCGTCCTCCCCCACGCCATGCACTACGCCTTCTTGGCTCGAGCCATCGGGCAGGTGCAAGGTAACGCATTTATTCTCGAAACCGTGATAACGTACCCACTCCTCTCTGAAGGGTGCAAAACCCTGGCGTTCAAACTCTGTCAGTACTGTCACCAACTCGATCAGCAGCGCAGCCAGCAGCTTGTTACGATCCGGCATTTCTCCAGTGATGGCAAACAGGTCTGTCGCACCCTGGTCTATGCGCGCCTTTATACCATCCGATAGTTTCAGGTTCATGCCAATACCGATCACAGCAACAGTGGGGCCCAGCATGTCTCCCTGCAACTCGATCAGGATACCCGCCAATTTACGGTAGTGGAACAGTACGTCGTTCGGCCATTTAAGCACTGCACCTCTGATCCCGGAGGATTGCAGCACACGTGCGATCGCCACCCCCATCGCCAGGCTCAAGCCCGACAAGAGATTGGCACCCTGTTGGAAACGCCACAGCAGAGAAAATGTAAGACCGTCACCCAGACCGGAATGCCATTCCCGCCCGCGCCGCCCGCGTCCGCCGATTTGCAGTTCTGTCGCCACGACACGCACACCGCCGCCAGAACCCATTTCCATTGCAGCCTGTTGCAACAACAAGCTGTTGGTTGATTCGGCGGTGTCCAGAATTTCGAGACGAAACATTTTTGCTTCCGTGCCGAGATGCTGCAGGATCACCTCCCGTTCCAGCCATTGCATCGGGTCGGGCAGACGGTAACCACGGCCATGAACCTTATGCACCACCAACCCCACTTCATCCAGTCCGCGCAACGCGAGGGACACGCTGGCGCGCGACACACCAAGATTTTTGGCGATGGTTACACCGGAATGAAATTCGCCATCGTTCAATAGACGCAGAACGGAGAAAGTGAGAGGCTTCATGGCAAATTATCGGTACATGCTGGAATCATGAGTGCAACCATTCAAATATAGATTCTTATTCACCCTTAATCCGAGCGGCTGGTCATTATATAATGTGCTGCGCCATGCATGGCGAATTACCTGCCGAGAGACCAACTTGAAAGACACCCCTGTAATCACCCAACCCATCGCCCCGATTGCGCCGGCTGCCAATTTCATTCGCAACATCATCGACGAGGATAATCGCAACGGCAAGTGGGGCGGGCGCGTGGAAACCCGTTTTCCGCCTGAGCCGAACGGCTACCTGCACATCGGCCACGCCAAAAGCATCTGCCTTAATTTTGGTCTCGCGCGTGATTACGGCGGCATCTGCCATCTGCGCTTTGACGACACCAATCCGGAAAAAGAAGAGCAGGAATACGTCGATGCAATACTCGAATCAGTCAAATGGCTCGGCTTCGACTGGGGACGGAATCTTCATTACTCTTCCGACTATTTCGACAAGCTGTATGAATTCGCCGAATACCTTATCAACCGGGGGCAAGCCTACGTAGACAGCCTCACTGCCGAAGAGATCCGTGCACTGCGCGGCACCCTGACCGAGGCTGGCGAGAACAGTCCGTACCGTGTACGCAGCGTCGCGGAAAACCTAGATCTGTTTCGCCGCATGAAAGCGGGAGAGTTCACCGATGGCACCCACGTGCTGCGCGCCAAGATCGACATGTCCTCTGCCAACATCAACCTGCGCGACCCGGTCATCTACCGCATCCGCCGCGCTTATCATCACCGCACCGGCGACAAGTGGTGCATCTATCCGATGTACGATTACACCCACTGTATCTCCGATGCACTGGAAAAAATCACGCATTCCATTTGTACGCTGGAATTCGAGAATCACCGCCCGCTCTACGATTGGGTGCTGGATCAACTGCAAGATGTGGTTCCCTGCCATCCACAGCAAATCGAGTTTGCCCGGTTGAATCTCACCTACACCGTGATGAGCAAGCGCAAGCTGATCGAATTGGTGGCAAGCGGTCTTGTGGACGGCTGGGACGATCCGCGCATGAATACGCTGGCGGGGGTGCGCCGCCGTGGCTATACACCCGAATCCATCCGCCTGTTCGCTGAGCGCATCGGGGTCAGCAAAGCCGACTCATGGATAGACATGAGTGTGCTGGAAGACTGTTTGCGCGAAGACTTGAACGAACGCGCGCCGCGCCGCATTGCCGTGTTGAAACCTTTGAAGCTCGTTATCGACAATTACTTGGAAAACGCTGAGGAAGAGTGCTTCGCTCCCAACCACCCGCAAAAACCCGAATGGGGGAAGCGCATCGTACCCCTGTCAAAGGTCATCTATATTGAACGCGACGACTTCATGGAAGTACCCACCAAAGGCTACTTCCGTCTTTCGCCCGGTACGGAAGTGCGGTTGCGATATGCCTACATCGTGAAGTGTGTCAGTGTGGTGAAGAACACCAATGGTGATGTCGAGGAAATTCATTGCACCTACGACCCGGACACCAAGAGCGGCACAGCAGGTGCGGAAACACGCAAGGTCAAGGGCAACATCCACTGGCTTTCGGCCAAGCACGCGCACCCAACTGAGGTGCGGCTGTTCGATCGACTATTCTCCGATCCCCATCCGGATGCGGGCGGCAAGGACTATAAGACGTCTCTCAATCCGCGCTCGAAGGAAATCATCACCGCTTACCTGGAACCTGTACTCAGTGAGACCCAGCCGGAAGAATTGTTCCAGTTTGAGCGCCATGGTTACTTTATCGCCGACCGGATGGAGACAAAACTGGGCAAGCCGGTGTTCAACCGTGCGGTAACATTGCGCGATTCATGGGGGAAAAGTATGTAATAGCCCTCCTTGGTGATTGCCCCTGTACTTCACGAATATTTCACTTCTACATGACACTTTCCTCACCTGTCCCATGTTATTTTTCCCACCGTGCCGCAATACTCCACTTTTTTAGTCGGAATTAGCCGCCTATAGCAACAAGAAAAACGGTAATCAGTAATTCCAGAATAGGTATTTGCACCCACCGCAGGATTGTATTGGTTCTTCGGTGAAAAATAACAATTGAAATTCCTGTACATTAATTTCAGAAACCTGACGTACACATATAGAAAAGGGGAGTTAAGTGCTAAACAAACAAAAAATTCTCGCGCTATTGGCAGTATCTGGTTTGATGCTCTCGGGTCCCGTAGCTGCAGCCCAAGATCCAAATGATACCGTAGACTTCCAGTCTTGGAACAATGTCACAGCAATCGGTAAGTTTGATGCTCTGGGAATCACTAATCCAAGGCTAGCGAACTTCAGATGGTGGATGGAAGGACAGGGACGTTTCGGCGATGACGGAACACGTTTCTCCCAAGCCATAATCCGTCCCGGTATTGGCTATCAAATCAACAGAACCACCAGTGTCTGGGTGGGTTATGCCTGGGCTCCGACCACCACGCCTTTTTCCAGTCACGCTTTTGATGAACACCGGATGTGGCAGCAAGCATTGTGGAGTGATCGATACAAAATAGGTCCTTTCAATCCGACGTTCTCTCTCCGTAGCCGCATCGAAGAACGCTGGGTAGACAATTGGAAGGGGCAAGATACCGGTTATCGTTTTCGGCAATTGGCCAGGGTATTGATACCGCTGCCGCAAGCGCCGGCCTTTGGCTTGGTACTGGCCAACGAAATATTTGTCCATCTCAATCCGGCTGACTGGGGGCCACGCAGCGGTTTCGATCAAAATCGGGCATTTGCAGGAGTGGCTTATACCGTCAACAAAAACGCCAGAGCCGAGATCGGCTACATGAACCAGACGCTCAACAGAATAAACAATTCACATAACCTGATGGATCATATTCTGTCGGCCAACTTATTCCTAAATTTCTAGGAATGGAAACAGAACACAAGGCAACCGCAGTTCCGTTGGTTCTGTTTGCTGTGGCGCTTATGATCTCACCGGGGCAGTCTGGCGCCAACCAGACTGCCCCGGCCAATTATGCCCAGTGTGTAAAAGCAGTGAAGAAAACAGCTAGTAACACGGTCGCTAGCGAAACTGCGCATTCTTGCCTCGAAAAATTTCCAAGAAAAAGATTATCTGATAAGGATCTACCGTCCAAAGCTCTGGACAAACTCGATACTGACGGTGGTTTTGGTTACGGAATTTTCAGCGGCAGCATCTACAACGGCAACGGTGATTATACAGTCACGCAAGTCACCCTTCTTCTCACCCCACTATCTGCCGAAACATCTTTGGTTGCGAGGGAGCACAACATCGATGTAACCGTGCCACCGTTCGCCAAGGGCGCACTTTCAATGGCGCTTACATCCAACAGCACTCGAGAGTTCGCCTGGAGCCTTATAAAGGCCCGCGGCTACAAAGCTCACTGAATATTCTGGCAGTTCTGCCATGCAACAACGCATCAAACTGGCCAAACCCTACAACAGAGGTTTAAACATAGCCTCCAGCTTGCTGCGGCTGAGGAGGCCCAGGTGGGTGCCAGTGATTTTTCCGCTGCGGTCGATAACGACGGTAAAAGGCAACGCTCCCTGCTTGTTCCCCGCTGCTTCGGCCAGTGCCATGGCTTCCATGCCACCCGTCAGCACCGGGTAATTAATGCCGATGTCTTTGCTGAAAGCCGCAGCTCTCTCCCGCTGATCCACAGCGATGCCGATAAAAAGCAATCCTTGATCGCGGAATTGTTCCTGCAGTTCAATGAATTCCGGGATCTCCTTGCGGCACGGTTCGCACCATGTCGCCCAGAAGTTGACTATCAGAACCTGGCCACGCCACTGTGAGATGGCCTGGCTCGTGCCTTGCAGGTCAGGCAAACTGGCGGCAAGTATCGTCTCCGCTCCTTTATTCGCGCTGCCTGCTGCAACTGCAGGGGAACTGCTGCCGGTCAACTGTCCTCGCAACAGTAAACCGGCGGTCACGGCAAATACTGCGACGCCCGCATACAACAGCATCTGCTTTAATTTCGTCATCAGATCAGTACGGCGTTGAGTACTGTGAGAAAACTTTCTGCGTTCTGATAACCTATCAATCTGATACCGGGAATATCCTGGCCCTGGCGATCAATGAACAGGATGCCGGGCGGGCCGAACAGCTTGAAGCGCTTGAGCAGCGCCATGTCAT
>JAYUYT010000154.1:0-8363 GCA_043752345.1 Nitrosospira sp. | reverse complement strand
CAGTGGAGGCATTTGGATACCTGCCAGTTTGAGACGATCATTAAAGCGCGGGTACCCCAACTCAAATACAGCGACGGCACAGTCGAAGAACTCGCTGTGCCGTGGGCGGAACGCTACAGCCGCGTCACTCTTCTGATGGAAGCCTTTGTGGTCAAACTGCTGCAAGTGTGTCCCACCACCAAAGGGGTTTGCGAGCTCACGCAACTTGCCTGGAGCACCGTCAACGGCATTATGGTGAGTGCTGTGGAACGAGGTATGTTGCGTCGCAGTGAGGAAGCCGTACCCCATCTCGGGATTGATGAAAAGAGTTCTGAGCGAGGTCACACTTACGTCAGTATACTGACTGACATTGACTGCTCGCGAGTGCTTGATCTGGTGCCTGAGCGAAAGCTGAAAGCGGCCAAGAGTCTGCTGGAAACGCTCAGCCCGACTCAACGCGCCTCGGTCAAAGCGGTCGCCCTGGATATGTGGCCTGCTTTTATAAGCGCGACACAAGCGATCATCCCTCACGCCGACATCGTCCATGACCGGTTTCACGTTGCCAAATACCTCGGAAAAGCTGTCGATACGGTGCGCAAACAAGAACACAGCCGTCTGTCTCAAGCGGGCACCTCGCCACTGACGGGTAGCAAGTATGCGTGGCTCAAAACCTATGCAGACGGGCGCAGCGCCGAGGCGGTTTCGTTTCGAGCTTTGAATCAACTCAACCTCAAGACCAGCCGGGCATGGCGTATCAAAGAAACGTTCTCTCAGTTTTGGAGCTATTACTACAGGGGGTCTGCCAAACGCTTCTTTGACGCATGGTCCAGTAACGCCATGCGCAGTCGTTTGGAGCCGATCAAAAAAATAGTCAAGATGCTCAGACGCCATGAGGCGGGTTTGCTCAACTACAGTCGGCACAGAATAAGCAACGCATGCGCCGAAGGATTTAATAGCGCCATTCAACTCATCAAAGCAAATGCACGAGGATTTCGCAACTTCGCCAATTATCGAACGAGAATCCTGTTTCATTGTGGCAAGCTAGACATGAGCTTAGGCTAATAAAGAATCACAGTTAATACGACGATGAACCGTCGCTTTAATCCGCGCCCTCATTGGTACTAATTTCCTGCATACACTCGTGCGAGAAGCTATCGTCGAAATCCCAAGCGGCAACATGATTACCCCAACGCCTATTGTGAAATTGCCACAGCCTTTCGATGGCCCATTTCTCAATAATGATAACTTTGGTGAGCTTCAAGAGATTCTCGATGCACTACAAGATCAGTCATTACAGATTTCCAATCGGATTTGCCTTGCTCTTGAGCTTTTCGAGCATGGGGCACAGGAAACTTCAAACTCCAAATTCTTTTACTACTGGTCCGCGATAGAAGTTCTCTGTGACACTCATCGAACGGCCCGCATCCTAGGAAAGCTCGCTAATGCTTACGCAGCAACGCGTGGTCATGTCCAGAACGAACTAGGCTTCGATCTTGTAAAGCTGATGCGCACGGATTTGTTTCATCGCGGAATTTCGCATGACGTGCCTCAAGACGTAGAGAGATACATCCAGGCCATGTTTATCGATTTATTACGTCTTGAACTCAGTTTGGCTTGTCGAAGGCAGATGGAATACCAGATAAGAGAAGGATTTAGTATCGACCGATTGCGGAGAGAAATTGGACAGAGCAATGTCGTTACGATCGACGCTACATAACAAACCATTGCAGCTGATCCTCGCGCTCATTGACGGTGTATAAAGAATTAAAGGAACTAAAGAATTAAAGGAACCAGGCTCGTTTTATTTTCCGGCCAGGATAAAGTCTATACATACCCCGCCGACCTCGCGTCCATTTTGACGAAGTCCCGCCGCACATCGTGCAACGTGGCCCTAACCGCCAGCTCTGCTTCTTTTCCGAGGAAGACTGCCTTGCTGATCCGCATTGGCTGGGGGAGGCGCTAGAGCTGGAACCACGCGCCTTATGCGCCCTCGCACCGATAACTCGCCCATCATACGGAGCCGGGCAAAGCGTTGCTTCGCGCCACCAGTCCCTTACTCCCACCCGTTCAACTGAAAAAACCCCGCCCGGTTCAACACGTCTTTTGAATAATCGCGGTGGGCCGTATAGAAGTCCACATCGAGCCCGTTGCGGATAGCTTTGAGGACGTTGCCCGGGCCGCAGTTATAGGCCGCCAGCGCCGCGTGTAACAGGGACTTGCCCTGCAGGTTTTGCTTGCGCTGGAAGAAGCTGAGGCAGTCGGCCAGTACCTTGCAGCCGTAGAGAATGTTCTGTTGCGGATCCTGCCAGTTGCCGGTACGGGCGAACTCATGGGCATCGAAGTCGATCTGCATCAGACCGCGACCGAAACCGCCACCGTCCGGGGGCAGCGCGCCCTGGCGAAAGCGCGCCGGGAAGCCGCGCTGAGCGAAGTCGCCGGTACCGCCAACACCTGCTGGCTGCAAAGCCAGACCCCACCTCGATTCGCGCGAACCCAGCCCGCCCAGCACGGGTACGTCGATGCCATACTGTTGCGCACCCTGCTTGATGAATGCCAGGTATTGGGTGGCGGCATCCAGTTGCTTGAGATACCCGCTATCGTTGCGCGCAATGGTGGTGGGATAAACCTTGTCGGGCGCCAGTGGCGGCGTTCCGAGCAACGCCGCCCAGGTCAGCGCGCCGGCGACGCCGTCATCGTCCAGATTGTGTTCGCTCTGGAACTGTTTGAGGGCAGCTTCGGTATCGCGCCCAAAAAAACCATCGGCATCGAGTGGGTAGCCTTCCTGCTTCAACTCGTTTTGCAGCTCCTTCACTTCATCGCGCAGTTCGGGCGATGTGTGGTCGTAGCCATCGTTCAATCGCAAAATCGGTCGGCTCATAGAACTATTCCCCCGTAGCGTGTCTCAGACAGCGCCCTACTTTTTCGTTTTGGCGCTGAAAACTTTTGCTGCGCGCACCGTGGCTTCGCACTCGAGTTGCGGCACCTGGTCGTAGCCTTCGTGCCGCAATGATTTGCGGACGCGCGTCAGCAAATCGTTGCGCGAAATGCCGCCACCGGCATCGCGCATGTGCTTGCAAAAGTAATAGGTGAAAGCACCGTTGTAGGTGCCGCCGATGTACGCGTCTGCCGACGTTTGGTTGTCCCTGCAGCCCGCCCACAGAATATGGTGCAAGGTGCTGCGCTTGGGCGACTGGAAGCCGCGCTTCGGCTTGAGAGTGTCTTCTTCCCCCTCGTGGCGACAGGCAATGTCTATGGGCGGCGAGAGAAAACGCGGAACCGGGTCATTCATCGGCCCCAAAGCAGCGGGTCTGCCCAGGCCGGTCTCCCTGAGACCAGTACCCGAATGACATGCATCCAAGAAAACCTCCAGCAGAACACCATCGGGCAGCGCTTTGAATGTCTTGTTGAGGTCATCGTCAGTGATGAAAGTATCATCCCAGTCCATGTCGTAGGGGCAGATCAATTCATCCATGTTGTCGCGCAATTCGTCCCCGTCCCTATCCCGGATTTGCGAGCCATGACCCGAGTAGTGGAACACCAGATAATCTCCGGCTTTGGCGTTCTTGGTGAGCCAGCCGAGCCGGGTCATGATGTTCGCCTTGGTGGCACGGCTGTCGGTCAGGACACGAATGTCCTTGTTGGTGAAGCCGAGATAGGTGGTCAAAATGCTGCGCATATTGGTGACATCGTTGATGCAACCGCCCAAATCGTTGATCGATTTGTAATCGTTGATGCCTACCATGAGAGCTCTTCTTGCCATGATTTTCTCCATTTACATTGTGTTTATTCCGGGCTGTCCCAAACTTCCTTCGCACTTCAGATAAGTTTTCTGAATTTCACATTCACGCGCGCTTTATTGTTTATTGTCTTGACCGTAGAAAACCCCATGCTGGTAATCTGGCTCCTGCTGGAGCGCCAGTTCGACTTGCACCCCCTTCTTTCGTCGAACAACAGAAAATCCAAACCCTTAGATCAAGATAGGAAATCCAACCCCATAAATCAAATTTTTTAATCCTCGCGAATTAAAGGGGCCACCCATTCGTCAGTCCCTTTAATTCTTAAATTCCTCCCCTTGAAGTTTAACGAATCTGTTCTATAAATATTTATTGGTCCGCGGATGGAGAGGTTCAAAGGATCTGAAAAATGATTTGCTCTGCACTTCATGAGATTTTTCTAAGTTATGCAGATGGATAGGTAAACCCAACCCTATCTCGTAGTTTCTGGGCGCGTTACATTCATGGAGATTAAAAAATGCCTGCTATCATCCTGACGGAAGAGCAAAGAAAACAGGTTTTGAAAGAGATGGATGTACAGATAGAAATGCTATCTGAGAAAGAAGTGGAAGTATTGGCCTCAAAGTTGAACGAAAAGATCGATCTTCCTTTTATTGTGGAAGGAACCGAACAAGTTATTTTTGTGAAAACCGTTAAAAATTTTGATCGATTGCTTTATCAAACCATACCTAATGAGCTTTATGGCTTAATTAAAACCACAAGTAATGGGATTTCCGACAAGGATGCCGAAGAGCTAAAACTGGTGCTAGGCTCACGTCTAAACAAAGCGCTTGAGATTCCGTACATACCGGAATGGGTGGAGCAACAAATACTTGAAATTCTTATAGGGCTGGTCGTTGATGCAATGAGGAAGAAGTTTAGTGTGTTGCATCAAGCCTGAATATACGCACATTACCACCATGTCCATACTGCGTGGAGGCTAGCACGGAAATTATTTCGCAAATTTAATTCACTCCCTACCACAGGCGATTTTCCACGCTGTTTCACCCACAGAGTTTGGAACAACTGGCAGCATCTTGCCGGGAATGGTTTCCGAATAAACCAGTTCCCCAGCCCCTCTGTGGCGCGAATACCAATAGAAAGCAAGTGTCCGATATTGCTCATTCTGGCAGTCATATTCATCCAGCGATGTTGTTGACAACTGTTCCTTGCCATCTGCCGATCTGGGGCTTTCATAATCGACTGCAGACCACATCTTCGTCATGTTCCCACGCTTGCTGATGGTGTTCTTGTTGACGAATGTTTTTACACCCTGTTCGATATCGTCACCGACCAAAGTCCATTCAGCCGCCGCGCTGCTGCTGAAAATTGCGAACATGGAAAATAAAATAAAATGTTTCATGCTTCACTCCCTCCTTGTAGGTATGTATGGCTGGGCTAGTACTGTCCCATGAGCCGCATCTCATCCTTGACGGCCGTGACCCCCTTGATGCTGCGGGCAATTTCGATCGCTTTGTCCCTGGCAAAGAAGGTACTGACGAAGCCGCTCAACTGAACCGTACCTCTGGAAGTTTCAACGCTGATCTTTTCTGTGCGCAAGGAGGGTTCATTGAAAATCGCCTCCTTTACCCTGGCCGTGATGACGGCATCGTCAACAGATTCAGCCGCTTGTTCTTGCCTTGGTGTCGACACGTCGGCCTGAGGCAATTCGTGTAGAGGTTGCGCAGCAGGTCTATCCGTTTGCTCTGTAATGGGCGTCGCCACACACCCCGGCAGAAGAAAACAGCAGAATGACGGAAAGGGAAGCGGTGAATCGATAGCGCAATGTCATGGCAATGTCCTGATACATGAGCTACGGGCCTGGTTTTGCAGTAACGTGTGGCCACGCTCCCCGTTTCCTGTACGGGACCGAAAACTCGAACTTGGCACCGCAGACTGCCCGCAAAGCTGTCGTCGTACATGCGTGGAACTTGTTCAGAGTCTCCTTAACTATAGACAATATTCGCGTAGTCGCTGGGCAATAGGAATTGTGGATCACGTAAATCACACTACCGATTCGGATTCGGTCCGAGCGGAGGCGACATCAGGTAAATGCTCATTACCGTCGCCATTATGTGAAAATATGAAAATGGCGATAACCCATGGAACGCTGGCCTTATGAACATGGCACACATCTACAGTTTTGCACCGATTGCGGACCGGAACGCAGAGATCCTCATCCTTGGCAGCATGCCGGGACGCACCTCGCTGGCAGCAAGCCAGTACTACGCCCATGCCCAGAACGCGTTCTGGCGGATCATTTCCGAGCTGCTCCAGCTTGATCCGGCTTCGCCCTACGAGGTGAGAGTGCAAGCGCTGAAATCAGCCCGGATCGCACTGTGGGATGTACTCCAGTCATGCAAACGCGAGGGCAGTCTGGATTCGATGATCGAGGCTGACACGCAAACTGCGAACGATTTCCGCGCATTCTTCCGCGCTCACCCGCAGATCACGCATGTGTTTTTCAATGGCGCAAAAGCGGAAGCCTGCTTCAGGCAGCACGTGCTGCGAGAAATCGACGGCAGAGCCCTCCGCTATACGCGCCTCCCATCCACCAGCCCGGCGCATGCGTCCATGTCTTATGCACGCAAGCTGGAGGCATGGCGGACAATACCGTTGCCCAACCAGCCCCTCAGCGCACCGGCCAGCTTGCTGCAATCCCGGCTGTGACGCGCTTACATTTCCCGGCAACTCCATGACCATCGCTCCCAACCGCCAATGGGCGTTGCTCGCGGGGCCCGTGCTCGCGGCTGCGATGGCGACGGCCATGAGCCTGTCGGGATGGGAATCCAAAGCATGCTGGACCGGAGCAATGGCAATCCTGTGCGTGGTGTGGTGGATCTTCGAACCCATTCCCATTCCCGCCACTTCCATTATCCCGCTGGCAGTCTTTCCGCTTGCTGGAGTCCTGCCGCAGGAGAAGATAGCCAGCGCCTATGGCAGCGATCTGATCCTGTTGCTGCTCGGCGGCTTCATCATCTCCACCGCCATGGAACGCTCCGGTGCGCACCGGCGCATCGCCCTGGGCATGGTCAGCCTGGTGGGTGGGCACAGCAGCCGGCGCATCGTGCTGGGTTTCATGTGCGCAAGCGCAGCATTGAGCATGTGGATATCGAATACGGCAACAGCATTGATGATGCTACCGATTGCGCTCGCGGTGATCGAACGCAGCCAGGACAAAAAACTGGCCATGCCGCTGCTACTGGCGATTGCCTACGGCTGCAGCATCGGCGGTCTGGGTACACCCATCGGCACGCCGCCGAATCTGGTGTTCATGCAGCAGTATCAGATATTCACCGGCAATGCGGTCAGCTTCACGCAGTGGATGAGCTGGGGACTGCCCACCGTTCTATTGATGCTGCCGCTCGCGGGTTTATGGCTGACGCGCAACCTGAACTACCACGGTGAACTGGTGATTCCTCCATCCGGCGCCTGGCGCCCAGAGGAGCGACGGGTGCTAATCGTTTTCGGTCTCACCATCCTGGCCTGGGTTACGCGCATTGAACCTTTTGGCGGCTGGAGCACCTGGTTCGATCTCAAGAGTGCCAACGACGCTGCGGTCGCGTTGATCGCGGTAGTCGTGATGTTTCTGGTACCCAACGTCCGCGGCGGAAGGCTGCTGGACTGGGAGACCGCCGAGAAAATACCGTGGGGCATACTCATCCTGTTCGCAGCGGGCATCGCCATCGCGCATGCATTCGTTGAATCGGGCATCTCTGGCTTTATCGGCGGCCAATTGGCTGTTCTCGCCAGCCTGCACCCGCTGATCATCATTGCAGTCATCGCGCTGACGGTGACTTTTCTCACCGAGACCACCAGCAATACGGCAACCACCGTATTGTTGATGCCGATACTTGCGGCGGCAGGCGTTGCAGCAGGTGTCGACCCCAGCCTGCTGATGGTGCCGGCCGCCATGAGTGCCAGTTTCGCCTTCATGCTGCCGGTCGCGACTGCACCCAATGCCATTATCTTCAGCACCGGCAAGGTGCCTATTGCCAGCATGGCACGCGAAGGGCTGGCGCTCAATTTCATCGGCGCCTCGGTGATTACCCTGGTCTGCTATTTTCTGGTTGCGTAGCACGACTGCACGTTGAAGCCTGCACCCGCCTATGGCAAGATGCAGGGGGATTTTATGGCGCCGTTAGCTAAACAAATGCAAGGAATAGGTATCAGACCATGAGCTGGCTGGAGAATATCGAACTGAGCGGGACGTTGGTAACACTTGAGCCGCTCGACATGAGTCATGTCGAGCCTTTGCAAGCTGCGGTAAGAGACGGGGAGTTCTGGAAACTCTGGTTTGCGCGCGTGCCTGCACCGGAGCAGATGGCGGGCTACGTGACCGCTGCCATTGCCGATGCGAAGAAAGGAAATATCGCCTTTGCCGTCAGGCTCAAGGAAACGGACAGAATCGTCGGCACTACGCGTTTTTACAACGTCGACGAGGCGAACCGAAGGCCAATGCTGGGCTATACCTGGTATGCAGAATCGGTGTGCAGAACGGGAGTCAACAGTGAGACCAAGCTACTGCTGCTGCAACACGTGTTTGAGCAGAAAGATGCCATTGCCGTGGAATTCAGGACACATTTTTTCAATCAGGCCTCCAGAACTTCA
>JAYUYT010000153.1:0-3304 GCA_043752345.1 Nitrosospira sp. | reverse complement strand
CATTCATATGCGGCCAGATCGCATAGGACTGGAACACCATACCGAAGTTGCGCCGGTTCGGTGGCACGAAAAGTCTGCGGGACGAGGAATACACAGGCGTGCCGTTGACAATCACCTCACCCGACACCGGCCGCTCAAGACCCGCGATGGAGCGCATGGTGGTGGTTTTGCCGCAACCGCTGGGGCCCAGCAAGGTAAACAGCCGCCCCTCGGGCACACCAAAGCTGACCCCATTCACAGCCTTGACGGAGCGACCAGCCGAATCTATGTACTCGGCGAAAAGATTCTGAACCTCAAGCATGGTGTTTTCAGGTTCCCTTGATACCGAAGCGCTTGCTCAGGAGCTGAGCCACCATCGTCAGCAAAAACAGCGCGCCGATGAACATTACGCCGAGCGCAGAGAGTTCGACAAACTGTCCTGCCTCCCAGAACTCCCACACGACGATTGAAAGCACCTCGCTGCCGGGGCTGTAGAGCAGTATCGACGACGACAACTCCCGCATGGAAACGATCACCACAAACAGCCATCCCGCCAGCAGGCCCGGCTTGAGCAGCGGCAAAAGGATGTGCCAGAACGTGGTGACCCATGATGACCCGGCCATCTCGGCCGACTCCTCCAGTTCCTTGTGGATCTGCAGCATCGACGTAGTGTTGTAGCGCATGCCATAGGGCATGAAACGCGCAACATAGGCGATAAGAAGAATCCAGATCGTGCCGTAGACACCGACGCCGTAGTTAAGGAAAAAGATCATCAGAGCCAGGCCTAGGACGATGCCGGGAACAACAAGTGGCGAGGCGGCGATCTGGTCCAGCACCTCGCGCCCGGGAAGCCGCGTGCGGATGACGATCCAGCAGATTACGCTGGTCAGCAGCATCACAATCGTGGCACTCGAAAGCGCCAGAAACAGACTGTTCCAGACTGCGCTCCAGAAGTTTGGATGCTTAAGAACAAAACGGTACGAATCAAGCGTCATGTTCTTGACAGCGTCCATCGAAGGCACGCTGTAGAAACTCTGGAAAGACGACCAAAGCAGCACCAGAAACGGCAACACCACGACCAGTGCGAAATAGCACAGGAAGACAAACAGCGCGAGGTACTTCCATTTGCCCAGGTCTATGGTGCGGGGGCGAAAACCCTTGCCCGTGACGGTTGCATACCGTCTGCCATGGCGGGAGATACGCGACTGCAGATAAATGCCGCCCGCTGCAATCAACAACAGCACTGTCGCATACGCCGATGCCAGTCCTGTCTGGCTGGGGTACTGGTGGATCGCCTGGTAGATCGCAGAGGTAAAGACATGCAGCCCCACCGGCAAGCCGAGAAGCGCCGGAACCTCGAAGGACTCGATCGCGCGGATGAACAGAATAAGCAAGGTGGCAAATACCGCCGGCCAGGTCAGCTTGAAGGTGATATCCCGCGCAATCTGCCATACGCTGGCACCACTCATCAGGGCTGACTCTTCCAGAGATGGATCCATCGATCGAAACGCAGCGGTCATCATGAGAAACGCCACGGGTGAGTAGTGCAGGCCGTCAACCCAGATCATTCCGAGCATGGAGTACACGTCGACGAACACCATGTCGGTGCTGAAGATGCCCTGCAGCACCGCATTGATGATGCCGATTTTGGGGCTTCCGATCAGGATCCATGCGATGGTGAACATGATTCCCGGAATCACCAGCGGTACGATACCCAACGAAAAGAAAAGTGTCTTGAAAGGCGTGTTGGTGCGTTCGTTCATCCAGGCAAGCGAGCCGCCAAGTACGAACGCGAGAAGCGATGTTCCCGTTGCAAACACGAGTGAATTGAACAGCAACCTGAGCGTTCCGGGCCCTCCATAGGCTGCCGCATAGTTGTCAAGCGTGAAGGTACCTGCGGTCACGCCGGTGCCCGGCGTAAAAAAGCTTTGCCAGATCAAAAAAACCAGCGGAACCAACGCAAGGAGTGCCACCACCACGACGCAGGGCAACATGACGACCCACTTGAAGGAAAAACCCTCAGTGGGCGACCAACGGGCCCCAGGCGCCGCGCTCATCGAGCTTTCTTGATGATGGCCTCGTCATACATCTTGAACCATTTGTCCTGCTGCTTCAGGAACTCAACTGGCTCAATGACTTTGTAGGGGATGTTGCGCATATGTGTGTCGAACTTCTTGCTGCTAGTCACATAGTCGGCATCAATCATTATTTTCTGCCCTTCACTCAAGACAAAGTCATAGAACAGCGCTGCGGCGTGCGGGTGCGGCGCCTTGCTGCTCATGGCCACTGCAGACATGATTGCGAATAGCGGCGGCATGAAATATGTCTCGATGGGGGCGCCCTTTCGCTTGAGTTGCGGAGCGTTCCAGCTGTAGACCGTCAGTGCTAGGGGCACCTCGCCTGCTGCCACCATGCCGGCCAGAAGCGAGTGGCCCTTGCGCACGGATAATCCGTTGGTGGCGATCAGCCTCTCGAACAGCTTGCTGCCGCGCTCTTCACCCATTTCGGCCAGCAGTGCGCCGTACCAAGCGTGGTCGTTGGCTTCAACGGCGAGTTTCCCCTTCCATTTGGGATCGAGCAGATCTTCATAACTCTTGGGCAGGTCTTCCTTTTTAAGTAGCTTCGTGTTGTAGGCTGCAGTAAACACGTCCAGGTTGAACGCGGCCCATTGCCGGTGCGCAGGCAATCCCCTTTCCACCAGATCCTGGTGATAGGGCGAGCGAACCTCAACGACCAGCTTTTCACGGGCAAGTGACTCGCAGTCGTGGGCAGGATTGAGGACAATGTCCCAATCGTATTTGCCAGCTTTGTGCTCGGCGGTGATCCGCTGCATGCCCGCCTCGCTGCCGCCGCGCCAGCTCTTGCCCTTGAGGTCATACTTTTTGTTGAATGCATCCAACATCACCTGGACGATAGGATGTGAATAGTAGACAAGCAATTCGCCTTCTTTCTTAGCACCTTCGAGCAACATGTTGTGCCGGTCCGCGCCTTCATGGGACGCAATTTGCGCCACGGTGCGGGTGCCCTGCGCCGATGCGACAAAGGGCAGGTTGGCGAGCAGGGCCGTTGCGGCCAGCGACTTGAGAAATTTTCGCTTCATGATGTCTCCTCAGGATGGGTCGGAAAGAACCGGTCAGTCGCGGCTAAGTTGTCGCAGCATATAGTTGAAGTTGATGAAGTAATGTTCTGGCTGGATCATGGACTGGTAAAGCCGGTCGACCACTTCGGGCGCGAACATCTCTCCGATGCCACCTGCGGCTTCGGCCTTGAGCTGAATCTCGCAGGCGTTCTCCAGCATGATCGCCAGCACGGTCGATTCTTCGAC
>JAYUYT010000152.1:0-3323 GCA_043752345.1 Nitrosospira sp. | reverse complement strand
GGCAGTCATGACCAAGCCCGTGATTTATGAAAAAATAATCACAACCCCAAGGAAATCCAGCCGATAAGTGATTGTGGAGCTAAGGGGATACCCCGTATATGTATACAGTATACCGGTATACCAACACCACCATCGCCCTCCCATGCGCCCAGCACCGTCCTGCGCCGCACCCGCAAGCCTGGCCCGGCATCAGCGGCACCGCCCGGAAGAAACCACGCTTTACCGGGTCGTGCAGGCACACCTCGACACCTACCTCGCCTTCGTTGACATTGAGACCTGCGGTGCCGGCCTACCATCATTCGTGACCGACGAGTTCGACGCGTTCCTGGCCTGCGGCATCCTCGCCCACGGCTTCCTGCGGTTACGCTGCGACGGCTGCCGGGAGGAGAAACTGGTGGCCTTTTCCTGCAAACGCCGCGGCATCTGCCCCTCGTGCGGCACGCGACGCATGGCAGAGGCTGCGGCCCATCTGGTGGACCATGTCATCCCGACGGTGCCAGTGCGCCAATGGGTGCTGTCGTTCCCGATTCCCCTGCGCAGCCTGTTCGCTGTCCATCCCGAATTACTCGCGCCGATATTGCAGATCATCCATCGCGCGATCGCCACGTTCCTGTTCCAGCAGACCGGCCAGAAGCGCGATCAGGCCGCTACCGGTGCCGTCACCCTCATCCAGCGCTTTGGTTCGGCTGCGAATCTCAACATCCACCTGCATGCGCTGGTGCTCGATGGCGTATATGGCAATCTGGATGCCCTAGACACCGCAGGCACGCTGGATGAGAGCATGCCTGCACCCGCCGCTCTCACACCCGCACCCATCTTTCACCCGGCCGGCGCACCCACCCATGCCGCGCTGCAAGCGCTACTGGGCAAGATCATCACGCGCATCCTGCGGCTGCTGACACGCCTTGGTCATCTTGCCGAAGAGGATGGCCAGACCTATCTGGCCGGCGGCGTCACCGATCCGGATGACGTGATGACACCGCTGAAGCCGCCGCTGCCAACTATCGCATCGCACAGGGCCCGCGTGCGGGGCAGAGGGTACTGTATCTGCAACTGGCACCGCGCCGTCCGGGGGGAAGCCATGAATCCTCAGCACTCTGCGCCAACGCGCACGGCTTCAGCCTGCACGCAGGCGTGCGCGTTGCGGCCAATGACCGGCGCGGGCTGGAGCAACTGTGCCGCTACATCACCCGTCCGGCGATTGCCAACGAGCGCTTGAGTGTCAACCGTGCCGGGCAGGTGGTGCTGAAGCTCAAGACCGCCTGGCGCGATGGCACCAGCCACCATGTGATGGAGCCGATGGAATTCATGCAACGCCTGGCCGCGCTGGTACCGCGACCGCGATTGCACCTGATCCGCTTTCATGGCGTGCTGGCACCGAATGCGAAGCTGCGCAAGGCCGTGGTGCCATTACCGCCGACGGTGAGCGCACCGGCGCACGCTAATGATTGCGCCCACCTGCCGACCGGGAGTGCGAATGGGCGCATGCGTTGGGCCCAATTGTTGAAGCGGGTGTTCGATATCGACATCGAGCACTGCCCGCACTGTGGTGGGCAACTCAAACTCATCGCGGCCATCGAGGAACCTGCCACCATCGCCCGCATCCTGACCCATCTGGGGCTGGCCGCACAGCCGCCACCGCGTGCACCGGCTAGACGGGTGGATCTGTATCAGGCGGCTTGAGGGCAAATCCGGACTGGATTGTGAGAGGGCTGGGGGAGGTGTTCGGGCTGCGCGCGTGAAAACGCGTGGATGCGGTCACAAACAGGCGTTTTGCGTCGGGCGATTTTGAGAAGACGGTGAGTTTTGTGCCGAAGAGAGCACGTTTGACCGCTGGTGCGGCGTCGGATAAATTGGGGATTCTTGAAAAAGGGGGTTTGAAATTCCTATACACTAATTTTGATCCCGTTGGATAATACGAAATAAAAAACAGGAAATATTGTCGGGAATGGACGCTCGCCGCGATGCAGCTGGAAACGCCATAAAAGCCGCCGAGGGCCGGAAATTTCCAGCCATAGATGCGCTGCGCGGATTTGCTGCGCTCGCGGTGGTTGCATGCCACTGCGTCGCGTTGGGCAGATGGCCGGAGGAGCTGGGCGTGATTGGCCACTGGGCGCAGTTCGGATGGCTCGGCGTAGATTTGTTTTTTGTAATCAGCGGCTTCGTGATTGCGCAATCTGCGCTCAAGTTGCGCACCCTACCCTGGCGCGACTATGCAAGCATTTTCTGGATTAGGCGCGCAGCCCGCATTCTGCCGCTCTATTACGTGACGTCACTGGTGTTCTTGTTGCTGGTGGATCATGTGCCGGTCACCGGGGAATTTGCGGCCAGGCAGATCGTCACTCATGTATTGTTGATTCACCAATGGTGGCCGGACACAATCGGGACCATCAATGGCGTGACGTGGACACTCGGAATCGAAATCCTGTTTTATTTACTTGCATGGCTGCTTGTCGGCATGCGGATAATTTCAGCCGGCCGTGGCGCGGCGGTGATTCTCTTGATCATCGTGGCGACGATCAGTTACCGCCTTGCAGTTTTTCAACTGGTTCCGGAGATGTCACAAAGAATCTTTTGGACCAATCAGGTATTTGGCGTATTGGATGGTTTCATGCTGGGCACGGCGATTGCAGTCTGGCACAGCAACCAGAAAACCGAAGCCAGTGCCCGTGGCGTTCATTTCGTATCTCACGCAACTTGCCTGGTGATGTTGGGTGTCGTTACGCTGTTGCTGGCACTTGTCGTACTGGACAGGAATGCCCAGTACTTCTGGGAGCGCCCTCTGATTGTCGGTGGCTTTCGCACTCTGGTTAGCCTGGCATGTGCGCTAATCGTCCTGGGTGCGGTCAAATGGTCAAATACGATTCACATTCCGCGCCCACTACGCTTTCTGGGGGACATCAGCTACGGCATCTACCTTTGGCACTTTCTGCTGATCCTGTGGTTTCAGAAGGCGTTTGACCTATCCGCTAGTGCACTCGTATTTGCCACATTGATTGGAACGCTGGCAGCGGCTACGATGACTTTTTTTCTCGTCGAGGCTCCGTCTCAGCGTCTGGCAAAGAGAATGACCGCATTGCCGCAATAGTTGCGTAATCCGGTCAGCTGCTTCATAGAACAGCGGGCACTAGTAGTGGCGCGGGTTTCCAGGCATTTGGGCGGTTCGCGTACGACTTGACGGAAATCAGGTCAAACGTGAAGGGGGTGAGGAGAGGCAATAGCGGTACCCTTTTGAGTAACGAGCTTAAAAGGAGAATCGAAATGCCCCCACTCACCCGGGAACAACGTTACCAGATTGAATGCGACCTGCGCTCAGGATTGGG
>JAYUYT010000151.1:0-8499 GCA_043752345.1 Nitrosospira sp. | reverse complement strand
TGACGGTTCAAAGTGGCGCCATTACGCCGGAAATCAGTGGCGCCTTAATGCCGAAAGGTGACAGGTATAAAGGAATTGGCGAATTTGCCGATGTTATCAGTAACATGGGAGCAAATAATGGACTCGATAAGCACCATCAAATATATACAGGACAGGCTTGGTGAGCGCAAACACAACCACGGCAAGGATAAGCATGCGCCAAAAAATGCCCGGATTGATGCCGTGAACAAAGGGGATGCTCAAGCGGATACCAGCCATTCAGCGGCAGAACGCGACGCACAGCTCGGACGGATGGTAGACACGACCGCATAACCGCCGTCGCGCCCGCGTGGGACTTGTTCAGTGGTTCCCTAGCGTTTCTTGCAGGCAATTTCCCACATTGATTCGTCAAAGCTGACGGGCAGGACGGGTTCCCAATGGCGAGGCTTGTTGTTGCGACAGATTGTTTCGCCTTTCCCCATATTTTTAGCGTGGCAAGTTGCACGCAGTACCCGGAGCCTCTTGCCCTTGCAGTCATATTCCTGCTGTTGCCTGACTGACAGATAAGACTTGTCTTCGGATTTTTCGGCTGTCTTGAAATCCCCCAAGTCCCACATTTTTGCCCTGTTGCCCTGTCTGTGGATGGTGGCAGGATCGGCATAGATGGTAGTGGTTTCATCGCTGCCAATCTCGACCCACTCCGCCATCGCACTGCTGCACGCAACAGCCAGCAATACTGCTAAAACAGCTTTACTCGACATAATGAGTTTCCTGATCCTGTTAATGTGAATAGTGTATTCCAGCCGGATGATGCACCTTCGGCGCGGGTAACAGATTTGAGAACGTATCCTTCCAATCCGTGCCGACCTTTATCGGAACCCGGATCAGCAGATTCGGGTTCTCTGCATTCCTGCCATCCAGATCCAGTGCGTATTGCCCTGCCGCATCAAGCTTGAACGCTTGCGTAATCACCCCGGATGGATAGACCTGCGGCGGCACTGACAATAATTCATGCTCGGCCGCATTGTCCCCGATTCTGGAGAGCCGCAGCGCCAGCGGCACATCCCGCGCCGATTTCGGATAGAGCAAGTCGATGGTAATGTTGAGCGTACCGGGACTCGGTATCTTTCCGCACAAGGTGGGTACGAAAGGCGTGCTCATCGGGTCTTTGGGGATCTCATAGTCGTGGGGCAGGAAGTATCCGGAGTAGCCTATCGTGAGTGGGTCCGATTCGAGAGTACAGCTGCCGCCACGAAATCCTTTTGGATAAGTCTGCGAGGAATCCCCTTGCGAACTCACGCCGGACAGAACCCCAAACAGCACGAACACGGCGACGCCGCCACCGACTATCACGAGCTGGAACATGCGCGCTAACGGTCTTGATCTGATTAGCATGGAGTGGGGCAGTAGCGTTATTTTATGCGACTAGTTTATCAGCGTAATTCGTACCAGACCACGTCTACTACCGCGCTGCGGCGGCTACCGAATAACATGCCGAGAGACCTATAAATAAAGGCATTCTCTGTTTTTGTATAATGCTGTTACCCCGATAGTTACCCCTCAGAAATGTCTGCTGTCCAGCTTGTGACAATCCGTTTTCAGTTTTTGTGTGTAACTCAATTGAACCTCAGTTCGCAATCACTCTACTGTCGTGGCCTAATAAATAGCATGGGGAGGCTTTTGGGGTGGATAGGGTAGCGCAGCGCGAGCCCATGACCGTGGTGAGCGGTTCGATGAACGGATCAAACTGTTCCCAATGGTGGGGAGCACAACTTGCCGCTGCCCAGCGCGAGCAATGATTATTCCGCTAAAGACCAAAGTGGCTTGAATGCACTTGAGGCTCAAGTAGATAGCGTTGCAATATGCGGGGCCTTAAACTTAGCACTCCCCAGCATCATCAATGCTTCGAACAATACAGCCCCCACAAGCTTTGTGTTCATCCCATTTGACAATGCTATCTGGCCATCCATAAAGCTGGCCTTGCTGGTACCCAAGGCCACGAACCCATGAAACGAATGCATCGACGTATGGCTCATTTTTATCACTGCGATGTCCCTGTGTCACAGGGCAAATGTCGTGTAACTCCTTTGGCAATGGAATCGCACGGCTGCCAAAGTAGTAAAAGTCTCTAGAGATAAGGGCATTCTTACCGCCCAAGTCAGTTTCATTGTTAGCAGGCCCATGAACACCGGGGCGCTGACTTGCAGTTGAGCCACTGAAATCATAATAGATGCAATCTCCTAACCTAGTTGCCAAATCGAGGCTATTCACATCTGGTACGCGGTGCGGCCATTCCTCCTGTGCGCGGGCATCATAGTCGTGCATTGGCACAACCGCCTCTACTTTCATTGCATAAATCAGACAGTTCCTGAGATCACCACTTGGCGCTTTCTTGCCACCAACTCCCGCCACCCAGTCCCCGATCTCTGCCACACTCCGAATCTTTGGCTTGCAAATCGTGAGGGTACACATGCCATGGAATGGATTTGGAGCAGCCCCATCGTCCACTCGAACGATGTACGAAAACAAACGTGGTATTTTCATAGATTATTAGAATAGGCCATGACAATTACAAATTCGCAAATGGTTAACGAATTCCCCGCCCTTCATAGGCCATACGGATCAGTGGCTTGGCAATGTCAAGATCGCCCGTGTTGGTGATGATCAACTCAAGATTGCCGGTGCCCCAGTGGCCGCTCTGGCTAACATCACGAGCGATGGCGGGGAGCGGGGCAAGTTGGCTCGGATTCAAGTGCAAATAAAGGATCAGTCGATTTTTTTGAATTACCACGGTGGCGAAGTTTTTCAGGCGCTTGAAGGCGACATAGAGTTTCAGCTCCTTCTTCTGCACATCGTCACCCAGCGAAATGATGTAATCCTCCAGCGATGCCAGCACTTCCTGCAGCGGGTCGGAAATTGACTCCAGGCACTCCGCGTAGGTCTTGTCACCTGTGGCGGCTTTTCCCTTATCGCCTGCCGCCTTGCTGGCTTTGTCACCCTTCATTCCGGCAGCGCCGCCGTTACCGGCGCTGATGGCATTCGCCAGCTCCAGCAACAACAGCTCTTCGCCAAACAGGCGGTAGCGGATCAATTCGATATTGCGGTTAATCTGCTGCACCGCATGGGCATCATATTTGGTGAAGTCCGCCGCGATGCACACCAGACGTGGCGCGCTCCAGTCGATACGGTCGGCGGCCTCATGGCCCAACTGTTTCGTCACTAGGCGCTCAAAATCGCCGCGATGATCCATCAGCCAGTCGAGATAGAACAGCCCCTGATTGATCACGTTCTCGCCAGTTGGAGCGTTTGTATTCGAGAATCGCCGGGCAATCGTTCTCGTCCAGCCCGAGCGTGTCGATACGCCCGGCGTGGGTCTTGCCGGTGGAATATTCGCTGGCAAGAAAGCGGATGCCGAGCAGCGGTTCGAGATTGTTCTCGATCAGCGTTTGCAGCGGCTTTTCGAGATCGGAGGCGTCGCCTTGCATCTCGGTGGTCTGGCCTTGGGTGAGGCGGAATAGTTTGATGTCGCTCATGCAAAAAGTCCTGTCATTATCTACGTGCATGTACAGCATCGGCATCCAGTGCATTCCAACGCAGTGAGCGCGAACGCCAATGATCGCCGATGCTCTGTGTAAAGTCGGGATGAACCAATTTGGCGCGTGCGATTAGCCAGTCTTTGTCTTCATGTCTGAGATAGATTCCCTCGCACTCTCCCTCACGATAGGCGCTTGGAGTCATTGCAATCATCTGCTTGAGCGCACTCAGCCGGTAATGCCCCATTCCTACCTGATGAATGACACGCAAACCAAGCCGGGATGCCAGCGCATTGCGCCGTGCTGTACTCCAGAAGCGACGAGCATTTTTGTCATACACATCGAACAACAGAAAATAATCCGGCAAGCAGGGATACTCCAGGCTATGCACTGCTGCGACCCACTCACCGAACAACATCAGAGATTCACCCAGCGCTTCGAACAGGGTTTCTTCGTGAATCGACAGCCATTCATTCAAGCGGGCAAACTGGCCAGTGAAGGGTCTATGCAGATACTGCCCACGGTTTTGCGCCCTGACTTCGCCATCGCTTCCCACCGAAAATCCCAGATTGGCGCCATCGACTTTTTCTTCGAGTGCTAAGGTGTGCGCCAAAAACTCTTCAGCTTCGCTTTTCGATAAAACCTTGTCGTCACGCGGCTCGCCTTCGTCGAGCCAGGCAATATGAGGGGTGTGGGGGAATCGGAAAAAATCGGTCATTTTTTGCTTTTCTCCGCAAACTTGGCTAGCGACCAATCTTCAATGGTCGGCTCTAAAATCAGGCCAGCTTCCCTCAATGCTGACTCCCACCCATGCCAATCGGTATCTCCGGCAAATGCGATTGCACCTTCGCCATACCTTGACAGAGCATCAAGTGCAGCGGCCACCATTTTTCGGTCATCCAAATCATGTATCACGGTTTGCAGTGGCTCTTGAAGTATGCCGTGACCATTCGTATCGTATTCAACACTCACTTGGTCAACCGCACATGTATCCCACTTGTGCATCACGACTCGCCCACCGTACTCGTTGTATCCGATCTTGTTTTTCTTATATTCTCGATCAATGCCACCTTGTCCATCAAGAACCAGATGGCTTGAAGATTGCTGAAAAGCAGAAAGCCACAGCCATACTTTCATTCTTAATTCGGGGTCACTTGGTGTTGCATCACGCTCCCAATATGACGGGGGGTCAGCTGCGCTCGCCGCAATCAGCACATTGGTGTCAACCACGTAACGTACTCTCATGTTTTGCGATCCCGCATTTGCCTCTCGAACATCAATCGTGCTTGCTCGCTGGTTTCGCCCATCGCATCGCCAAAGAACATTGGCGGCCATTCAGATACACGCCCATAGGCATCAAGTGTCAATGGTTTCAATTTGGCATCGGCACCCTCGCGTTCGACAAAATACAGGCGACAATCATTTGTTGTAAGGGCTTCTCTGGCCACCAAAGTTTGCATACGTCTAAAGAGATGCTCTGAATGGGTTTCAACGATGAACTGTATTTGCCTTGCACGGCTGATTTCGACAAATAATTCCGCAAGTACAGATTGTGCGAGGGGATGAAGATGTATCTCGGGTTCTTCCAGCAGCACAGTTGATCCCGCAGGCGCAAAAAATGCCAAAGTTAGAACCGGCAATACTTGAGAAATACCGATCCCCACATCACGCAAGTTAGCTACCACACCATCCTTGTGAACTACAACCTCATAGCGTGTTGAATGCCCCAATTGCTTAACTTCAATCCGTTCCGCAATACCCATGCGAGATAGCCAGCCGGATACTTCCTGAATAATTTTGACGGCATCATCTCCATTCGATCGCAGCAAAGCACTTGCGAAAATGGCATTAATTACACCTGCTCCATCAATCCCGAGTTCACCTGGCTTGGTTTTATTCCAGACGTAATCGCGCTCGGGTTTTCTGCGCAGCGGCCCCAAGTAGGAAATACTTCCCAATTCGCGGCGAATAGCAAGGCTGATATCCTCAGCCATCGGCCCATCATTCGAAAGTAACTGAATCGCCTCTGACGGCAATGCTATTGAGCGCTCAGGTGCATATGCTTTGCTCTTACCTCTCGGTTGTGCCTCGTCTCCAACCATTATTGAGTACGCGCCTTTTTCGCGACGAATTGCTCGATAGCAGTATAGCCCGCTGCGCAAAATAAAATCCTCTACTACGGCACCACCCGATGATGTTCTGCTGTAAGTAGCTAAGAATTCGCCTGATGTTATGCGGTTTTTTTCAGCTGACGATTCCACATCCGGGCGCTGAAAAAGAAACCCGATTTCAAACTGCCGAGGTGATGCATTTCGAGTTAACACATCGTCAAAGTGCCCAAAATTGAAGTAGTCATTGGCCTCGTCACCGCCTAGATTGAGATGAATGCTTCGGTCAGGCGATGCGGCAGTTTGCTTGAGCAACAACAATGCTTGAAGCAGAGATGATTTTCCAGATGAGTTGGTGCCGAGCAACATTGTTACTGGAGCCAAATCAATATCGATTCGATCTCGACGTGGTTGACCGGCATCATCCATCCTTTCGATGTCCCGCCATGCCTTGAAATTTTTCAATGAGAGTTTTGTAAACATAGCGACTCCTTAGTTTTCGATTTTTGTGACAATTTTACAACCACGCTTGAGTTTGTTTACTGATTGATTGTTACGCTGTGCGTGGATGCGTTCCAGCAACTCGCTGGCGGGTTCGTCGTTGGGGTCTTGTGGCACCAGTTCGCCGCGAAAGGCTTTGGCGAGCGTAGCCGGGGTGAGTTTCTCGACTTGGGCGCGGGCGGTAGTGTAGCGGGCTTCGAGGCGGTCGGCGCAGGCGAACAACGCTTCGACGCGGCGGACGATTTCGGTTTGTTCTTCTATTGGAGGAACCGGGAAAACAAAGTCGCGACATTGAGACAGCGATATATTTGTCTGCCCCACCATTCCTCTTGTCTCGAGAATAATTTCAGCGATGTTCTTGCCGCCGCACAAAATGCAGTACAACCAACCTGTAGATATTCGCTCGCTTGGGCGGAATAGTGTTATTGCTTGATTGACATTCCAAGCTGGGTGATTGTTTGGAACGATTGCTACTTTACCCAGTGGTGGACCAACAATGTTCATTAGTACATCACCAGGCTGCACCTTTGACTTCGACATTGAGCCATGGTGAATTGCTGAAGTGATATATTGAGGTTTGTAGTCAAAAGCGACCTTCTGATTGACGATGTTATAAACCTTCAGAAATGGAATGCCCTCATGCGTAAACCCCTCTTTAGGCGTGCCTCCACTTTGTACCTTGGCGCAAACATCAGCCGCTCGCTCATGCGTCCAACTTGATATATCTCCATCACGCCAATCGGTGGTCAATTTGCCCGAGATGGCGGCGGCGAGGACGGACTGGCGGAATCGTTTGAGGATCGTGGGGATGCGGTCGAGGCGGTCGCGGCAGGCATCCACCCGCGCCAGCACCGCATCGAGTTTGTCGGTGATGCGCTTTTGTTCTGGGAATGGGGCGAGTGGCGCTTCAAAACCACGAATATCTCTTGGCCTTACTGCCGGATACAAAGCGCCTTGCACTAGTTCGCTCATTGCATCTACAAACGCAGAGGTTCTGACCAGGTAAGAAATCCAACGGGACTCAATTCCAGATGATGCTCGCAGAACATCGAACCCGGTTGATGCAATCTGACCATCCAGCTCATTAGGCACAAGTGCGACGGCATTCAGATTCGGTCGTGTCATCGAGACGAGCACATCACCGGCTTTCACATGCTTGCGGGCGCGACTCGGCGCATTCTTGCCGAGTAATTGCTGCGGAGTTTCGATACGCTTGGTATCGCGATTAACAGAACCGATGTCGATGTATTTGAACTCCTCGGCATCTTCTGGTACACGTTGACCGCAGTCGAGTGTGAATGCGCCAAGCGGAGCTGTTACCCAACTGGAAGGAAGCTCCCTCACGCTTCAACCTCCTCGCCCAACTCTTCCAGTATCCCGCGCAGCTCGTCCAGTGCGGCTTCTAGCTCGCCCATCGCTTCCTGCGCCAGCACTGCCGGTTCCGGCAATTCATCCGCGTTGGTGTCGCTGTCGTCCTTGAGCCAGGCGATGTCGAGGCTGTCGCCGCGCGCGGCGATTTGTTCGCGGGTGAACTTGCGGAAGCGCCCCTGTTCGCCGGCATCCTTGCGTTTGGCCAGCGCTTTCGCGCCGCCCAGCGGGTCGTCACCGAACGCGGCCTCGAATTCGGCGAAGTGTTCGCGCACAAGCTGGGTGCGCTTGCCGTATTGCGGCATGTTGGCGCGCAGGTCGTACACCCACACTTCTTTGGTGTTGTCCTTGTCCTTCTCGCCGCGCGTGAAGAACAGCACGTTGGTCTTCACGCCCTGCGCGTAAAAAATGCCGGTGGGCAGGCGCAGGATGGTGTGCAGGTTGCATTTGTCCATCAGGTCGCGGCGGATGTCGCTGCCGACGTTGCTCTCGAACAGCACGTTGTCGGGCAGCACCACGGCGGCCCTTCCGCCAGGAAGACCTTTGGCGCCGGGCTTGAGGCCACGGTAGATGTGCTGCAAGAAGGCGAACTGTTTGTTGCTGGTCGGGTAAGTGAAGTCGTCGCGGCTGGGCAGGCCGCCGCCTTTCTTGGTGCCGAACGGCGGATTGGTCAGGATCAATGACGCCTTGGGCAGCGCCTGGCCTTCCGGGCTGAGGGTGTCACCGTAGCGAATGCCGCCGTCGATGCCATGCAGCATCAGGTTCATCAGCGCCAGGCGGTGCGTGTCCTGCACGTGCTCCATGCCGTAGAAGGTGCTGGTGTGGTATTTCTTTTGCTGCGCCTCGGTCCACGAATCCGGGTTGGTGTGCTGGCGCAGGTAATGGTTGGCCGCGATCAGAAAACCGCCGGTGCCCGCTGCGGGGTCCTGGATGATGTCTTTCAGTTCCGGTTTCATCACCGCGACCATGCTGTCGATCAGCACGCGCGGGGTGAAGTATTGACCTGCGCC
>JAYUYT010000150.1:0-8503 GCA_043752345.1 Nitrosospira sp. | reverse complement strand
GGAAGCGCCGTCATCAAGCAGCACTGTTGATTTGAGGTTGTCCCACACCAGGTAGAGCGGTCCAAGCTGAACCAGCTCGTTATTCTGCAAGGCGTTGACCAACGTGAACGGCATATCGTCGGAACTGGCAAAAGCGAAATACGCATCATGCGTGCGAAATCTTGCCACCGGAATACTCGGCTGGTATCCGTCTACGCTGGTGAATACAATCTCCTCCGCTTGCTCCCACTTCTTGCCGAAAATATGATCCAACAGTGGCCGCACCGGATAAACCTGGTAGGTGCGTTCTTTTTTCTCGTGTGCTTCGAAAACCTTGAGCGAAACTGCGACAGTGATAGCGCCAAAGTCGGTTAGAGACATGGTTCTGACGACCCGGCCTTGATCCTTGAATTCGATGTCAGTATTGTTTTGCGAGAATGCGAGTGCTGGCAGAAAAATGTTGCCGCACAGGACAACGAGTATGAATTGAATATGGCGGAAGTTTCTTGTAACTCGCATACCCTTGCTGCCAATCTTGCCGAGATCAGGCGACACCATATTGCGTGCGATAGCTTTGCACCGCTTGCAGATTGTACGCCAGATCATTTCTTCCCTGCAGGTAGTGCATGATGCTATCCAGATTGACAATGCTGACGACCGGAATTCCATAGGCATGCTGGACCTCCTGCACTGCGGACAACTCTCCACTGCCGCGCTCCATCCGGTCAAGAGCGATGACGACCCCGCAGGGGGTGGCGCCCGCAGCGCGAATCAGCTCGACCGATTCGCGCACCGAGACACCAGCGGAAATAACATCGTCCACAATCAGCACCCGCCCCACAAGCGGTGCACCGACGATGTTGCCGCCTTCGCCATGATCCTTTGCTTCCTTGCGATTGAAGCAGAAAGAGTGGTTATGTCCGCTCTCGGCCAGAGCGATGGTGATGGCGCTAACCAACGGGATACCTTTGTAGGCTGGACCGAATAACATGTCAAACGGAAGCTGGGCGGCGAGTATGGCTTTCGCGTAAAATTGCCCGAGCTTGTGCAGGGAGTCGCCGTCGTTGAACAAACCGGCGTTGAAAAAATACGGCGACATCCGCCCCGCTTTGGTTTTGAATTCACCAAAGCACAGCACGTTGCGGTGGATGGCAAACTCGATAAACTCTTGCCGGAAATCGGACATGGCTTGACGAACCGGAAAAACAGACGTGCGAATTATAACGCTTAACCTGAATGGCGTGCGCTCCGCCGCGAACAAGGGCTTTTTCCGCTGGCTGCCGATACAAGGCGCAGATATTGTGTGCGTGCAGGAACTGAAAGCCCAGGTTACCGACCTCAGCGGCGAAATACTCGCACCCGATGGCTACCACGGCTATTTCCACTGCGCGGAGAAAAAGGGCTATAGCGGGGTGGGTATTTACTGCCGGCGTAAACCAGACCAGATTATCGAAGGCGTCGGTATCGCCGCGATTGACGCGGAAGGGCGCTATCTGCGCGCGGACTTCGGCAACTTGAGCGTGATTTCAATCTATCTTCCTTCCGGTTCCAGCGGCGAACACCGGCAAGCCGCCAAATTCTTTTTTATGCAGCAGTTTTTCCCGATACTCAAACAGCTCGCGGCCAGCGGCAGGGAGATCATTCTGTGCGGTGACTGGAATATCGCCCACAAGCAAATCGATCTGAAAAACTGGCGATCCAACCAGAAAAATTCTGGCTTCCTGCCGGAGGAACGTGCCTGGCTCAGCGAGGTTTCTGACCAGCTTGGATGGGTCGATGTATTCCGGCGAATCAACCCGGAGCCGGAGCAATACACGTGGTGGTCCAATCGGGGGCAGGCGTGGGCCAAGAACGTAGGCTGGCGCATCGATTATCAGATTGCTACGCCCGAGATCGCCAGCAAAGCCACGCAAGTTTCGATTTACAAGACGGAACGTTTTTCCGATCACTCACCGCTCATCATCGATTACGACTATCGCCTATGACGCCTGCTGAACCTTCCGGCTGGCTGCAAGCTTTCCGTGTTTACACCCATCCGCGAGTGCTGGGAATGCTGTCACTGGGATTCTCGGCCGGACTGCCGCTGCTGCTGATCCTCGGCACCCTGTCATTCTGGCTGCGGGAAGCCGGGATAGACCGTTCCACCATCGGCCACCTGAGCTGGATCGGACTGGCTTATGGTTTCAAGTGGCTGTGGGCGCCGCTGGTGGACCGCCTGCCGCTACCGTTGCTGACGCGACTGCTGGGCCGGCGGCGTGCCTGGCTGTTGCTGTCGCAAGTGGTCATTGCCATCGCGCTGATTGGCATGGCCAGCACTGACCCACTCGAAAACCTGACGCATATGGTGTTTTTTGCGCTGGCTGTGGCTTTCGCTTCCGCCACCCAGGATATCGCGCTCGATGCCTATCGCATCGAAGCCGTCGCACCGAGGCTACAAGGTGCAATGGCAGCCACTTATCAGGCAGGTTATCGCATGGCGATGATACTGGCTTCCGCCGGCGTGCTGTGGATCGCCGCAGCGGTGGCGCCGGCGGAAGCGATTTATGACCATACACCTTGGCGCGTTGCTTACCTGGTGATGGCTGCCTGCATGCTGGTAGGCATTATCACCACGCTCATCATCCGCGAACCGGAAGTTCCCGTCAGCCATCTTGTCTCGGAAAATGAAGCGCACGCCCGGCAAGCCATCGCCCACTGGAATCTGAACGCTCCGCTCACGGCCGCATTGGCTTGGCTGTATGGGGCGCTGGTAGCACCTTTCCGCGATTTCATCGTACGCCATGGCCGCCAGGCTCTGCTGATTCTGGCGCTGATTGCGCTTTACCGCATCTCGGATGTGGTGATGGGAGTAATGAGCAACCCGTTCTATGTGGATATGGGTTACACCAAGGACGAGGTGGCAACCGTGTCCAAAGTCTACGGCGTCATCATGACTATCGTCGGTGCAGCCATAGGCGGGGTGCTCACGGCAAAAATCGGTATCATGCGCACATTGTTCCTGGGAGCCGTACTGTCGGCAGCGACCAATCTGCTGTTCGTGTGGCTGGCCGGACGTGGCCACGATGTGGCTGGACTGGTGTTCACCATCTCCGCTGACAATCTGTCGGCCGGCATCGCCTCTTCGGCTTTCATCGCTTATCTTTCCGGTCTGACCAACTCCGCCTATTCCGCTACGCAGTACGCGCTGTTCAGTTCGGTGATGCTGCTGCTGCCGAAATTCATTGCCGGATTCAGTGGTGATTTCGTCGATGCCTACGGTTATGCCAGCTTCTTTACCGCCACCGCGCTACTCGGTCTGCCGGTGCTGGTACTGGTGTGGCTGGCCGGGCGGGCAAAGTTCGATACCACAGATTCCCCGCCGCGCTCCGACTGATGCCGGAGAATCTTACTGCTGCCGTTCAAATCGGTAAAACGCCAGCATTCCCAGCAAATTGGGTGCCAATGTGACCGGGTGATCACCGTTCATCACCCTGCGTTCGAGAATGTGCACGCCATGCTGCTGGCAGAATGCTTCAAAATCACCCAGCGTGCAGAGATGGATATTGGGAGTATCAAACCACTGATAGGGCAGCGTCTCCGAAACAGGCATGTGGCCGAACATAACCTGCAGGCGGTTTTTCCAGTAGCCGAAATTGGGAAACGAAACGATGCCTTCCTTGCTTACCCGCAGCATTTCCCTGACGATGCCTTCGGTATGTTTCATTGCCTGCAGCGTCTGCGACAGGATCACGTAATCGAACGATCCTGATTCGAAACCGGACAACCCCGATTCCAGATCGCTCTGAATCACGTTTACCCCGTTATTGAGACACCCCAGCACATTGGCATCGTCGATTTCCACCCCGTAGCCGCGGATATTGCGCGCATCCTGCAGGTAGCGCAGCAGCGCGCCATCGCCGCAGCCGAGGTCGAGCACTCGTGCGCCCGGCTGCACCCAAGCAGCGATGGCAGCGAAGTCGGGCCGGGAGGCGCTGGGTGGGATAGGGGCAGCAGTAGCGGTCATAATCGTCAAATCAATATTGGCAGCAAGCATAGGCCGAACGAACTACGGCACAATCCGGGTTATTGTAGCGCCGGAGGCAGTAATCATAAAGTTTCAACGTGCTTCCTGCGCCATCGCGACCAGAGCGTGCCGGGCCTGCTGCGCATCCTGCACCATTTCCACAAGATCGAACCGCAGTATTCTGCCGTCAGCGCGCAGATCAAAACCATCGCAGTCGATTCCCAGCATCTCCACTGCCAGCGCCGCGCATTGATGAAACTGCTGACAGTAGCGGCGCAGAGTGTTGCGGTGATCCATGTTCATGTGCGCGATGACGTCATCTTCCTGATCAATCAGTGAATAGGGCGGCAGCAGATAGCTGTTCGCCGCAACCCAGTGGATTTTGCCGAAGCCGCCGATGAAGCGCAATGTCTGCGGCACGATGCGGTAGAAGGAAAAATCACCCATGGCAAAAATATTCCGCGCTTCCGGAAAATAGCGCAGGTAGCGTTTGCCCGTCTGAAGCTTATCCGGCACCGGCTGCGCTTCGCCCACCACGGTGATACGTCCCTGCGATTGAATATCCGGATTATCCTGGCTATGCGTGACCAGACTCACGCGCGGATCGTGCAGGATGTTGCGGGTATGTTCCGCCAATGTGCTGATCAGAATGAGCAGGCTGCCGTCATGATCCACCAGATAGGGCACGATGGAACCGAACGGATGACCATTGAATTTCTGCGACAGGGTGCAGAGCGCGCCGTAACGATGGGCGCGTAACATCTGACGGGCTGCACGCGCGTTACTCATGGAATCAGGTAACGACGTTATCCATGTAGGCCCGTACCAACTGGTGATAATGGCGATCTTCCATCAGGAACGAGTCATGGCCGTGGCTGGAAGTGATTTCTGCGTAACTGACATTGAGCTCATTATCCAGCAATGCCTTGATGATGGTGCGTGAGCGCTCCGGTGAAAAACGCCAGTCCGAAGTGAACGACACCACCATGAAATCCGCAGTAGCGGCATGGAACGCCGCACTCAAGTCATCGTTGTGTTCATGCGCCGGGTCGAAATAATCCAGTGCCTTGGTCATCAGCAAATAGCTGTTGGCGTCGAACTGGTCGGCGAATTTATCTCCTTGGTAGCGCAGGTATGACTCGATCTCGAATTCGACATCGAAACCGAACCCATACGTGCCATTACGCAATTCCCGGCCGAATTTCGCCGCCATCGAGTCATCCGACAAATAAGTGATATGCCCCAGCATGCGGGCAAGCCGCAAACCGCGCCGCGGCACCACACCGTGCGAATAATAATCGCCACCGTGGAAATCCTGATCGGTAATGATCGCCTGGCGCGCTACATCGTTGAACGCAATATTCTGTGCCGTCAGCTTGGCGGCGGCGGCGATCACCAGCGCATGTTTCACTCTCGTCGGAAAATCGAGCGTCCAGCGCATTGCCTGCATTCCGCCCAGGCTGCCGCCCATTATCGCGGCAAAGCAATCGATGCCGAGGTGATCCGCCAGCCTGACCTGGGTTTCCACCCAGTCTTCCACCGTCACCACCGGAAAATCCGCACCGTAAGGCTTGCCCGTCTTGGCATTGATGCTGGCGGGACCGGTGGAACCGTGGCAGCCGCCGAGATTGTTGACCCCAATGACAAAAAACTTGTGCGTATCGATCGGCTTGCCGGGACCGATCATATTATCCCACCAGCCCAGGCTCTTGGGCTGATCAGCGTACACACCTGCCACATGATGGTTGCCGGAGAGCGCGTGGCAAACCAGCACGGCATTGGACTTGGCCGCGTTGAGCTCGCCGTAAGTCTCGTAGACTAGTTCGTAGCTGTCAAGCACGGCGCCGCTTTTCAGGTGCAGCGGTGTGTCAAAGTGCACGCTTTGCGGAGTGACAATACCGACTGAGGTGGGATCTTGCATCAACGTTATAAAGGAAATTTAGAGGAATTAGCCATTCAGCTTCGTCAACAACCCGTGGATTTTTTCTGGATCGTCGGTTTTGAGCATTTTATGCGCCAGTGAGGTGATTCCTGGCACGTGGCTTCTCAATACCTCCTGTTTTACTCGCAGCAATTGCGCTGGATGCATGGAAAACTGGCGCAGTCCGAAACCCAGCAGCAAGCGGGTGAACAGGATATCGCCGGCCATTTCACCGCAAACCGCCACGGGCACTTTGGCATGATTGGCGCTGCGGATGATGTGCGCCACCAACCGCAGCACTGCTGGATGTAAAGGATCGTACAAATGCGCAACCGCGTCATCAGTGCGATCGATGGCGAGTGTGTATTGGATCAAGTCGTTGGTGCCGATAGACAGAAAATCCAGCTTGCGCATGAAAATATCGAGGCACAGCGCTGCGGCAGGAATCTCTATCATACCGCCAACCTGTATCTTCTCGTCGAAAACAATCCTTTCCTGGCGCAGGCTCTGCTTGGCGTTTTCAATTAGGCGCAGTGTCTGGTCAATTTCTGAAACACTGGAGAGCATTGGCACCAGAATACGAATCTGACCATGACGCGAAGCCCGCAGAATCGCACGCAACTGGGTATGAAACATCTGCGGTTCGGCCAGAGACAGGCGGATGGCACGCAATCCCAATGCCGGGTTGACAGCAACGCGCTTGGCACTGTCGAGATTCTTGTCGGCACCCAGGTCGAACGTGCGTATTGTCACCGGCAGACCGTGCATTTTGCGCGCCACAGTGCGATAGGCTTCAAATTGCTCATCTTCGCCAGGCAGGTCGGTGCGGTTGAGGAACAGAAATTCACTGCGGAACAGGCCGATGCCGGTGGCACCGCTTTCTTTCACCTGTTCCATGTCCTGCGGTAGTTCGATATTGGCAAACAACTCCACAGCGCTGCCATCCAGTGTTGTAGCAGCGGTGGTCTTGATGCGCTTCAGCTTGCGCTTTTCCAGTTCCAGTTGGCTCTGGCGCAAGCGGTATTCGGACAGCACGTATTTATCAGGGTCGACGATTACCACACCCTGGCTGCCGTCAACGATCAGCAGATCGTTGTCGCGGATCAACTGCCGCGCGTGATGCAATGCTACGATGGAGGGAATGTTGAGGCTGCGTGCGACGATGGCGGTGTGCGAAGTCAATCCGCCCAGGTCGGTGAGAAACGCGGTGAAACGGTGCCGTTTGTACTGGATCACATCGGCGGGACTCAAATCATGGGCAACCAGAATGCTATCGCCATCACGCTGCACCGGCGGCGGCACATAGCCCGGATGTCCCAGCAAAGCTTTCAGCACCCGTTCCACTACCTGCACCACATCGGTTTTACGTTCGCGCAGATAGGCGTCCTCAATCTGCTCAAACTGTGCCAACAATACGTCCATCTGCTGGGTAAGGGCCCATTCGGCATTGCACTGGTTCTGAGTAATGTAGACTTTGGCGGCAACAGAAAGCGTGGAGTCGTCCAGAATCATGCGGTGCAGATCGAGAAACGCACCGTATTCGGCAGCGGCGGGGCCGCTAACCGAGGCATGCAATGACTCAAGCTCCGCGCGCACCAGGGTGAAAGCAGCATCCAGCCGCGCTGTTTCATTGTCAATCTCATTTTGCGGCAACACATAATGTGCCACCTCCAGCGCGACATGCGAGACGAGGTGGGCATGGCCGATGGCGATGCCGCCGGAAACGCCGACGCCGTGCAATGTAAAGCTCATTCACTTTCCCCAAAATAACTACTGACCAGGTCTACCAGCGCCAGCATCGCCTCGGTTTCGTCCTTGCCGGTGGTTTCGATACCCAGAGTGGAACCCTTGTTCGCGGCCAGCATCATCACCCCCATGATGCTTTTCGCATTTACTTTGCGGCCATTGCGCGACAACCATACCTCGCTCTGGAATTGACCGGCCAGCCGCGTGAGTTTGGCGGCTGCACGCGCATGCAGCCCCAGTTTGTTGAGGATTTCAACTTCCTTATTCTGCACAGTGAGCTCCTGGACGAATATGCATGACACCCTCCCTGCCACCGCTCAACGCTTTCTCCACTACCACTGCCAACGGCTCGTTGCGGTAAGTCAGCGCCCGCACCAGCATCGGCAGGTTGACCCCGGCGAGGCACTCTACCTTGCCGGGGTTGCTCAGCCGGCTGGCGATGTTGCAGGGCGTCGCGCCGCAGATGTCACTCAGCACCAGCACGCCGTCGCCGCACTCAAGCTGCTGCACCAGTCCCAGCGCTTGGGACAAGGTGGCATCGGGATCGTCCTTGATGGTAACGTCAAGATGTAATAGTTGTTGCGGCCTTTCTCCCATGACGTGGTTGGCGCAATGAATCAGGCTGTCGCCCAGATTGCCGTGAGAAATAATCAGGATTCCGATCATGTATGAACCTACTGTGTGATATCAGAGAATAAGGAATGAAAGACAAAAGGGGTATTTTAGCATTGCCGGCAGCGTGCTCCACTAAGGACTGAGCGGAGTCCGATTTAGTGGACGGGCAAGTCATCTAGATTATGCCGCAGATTGTTGTCTGTTGGTATAAAACTGGTTAGCGAAATCAGCGGGTACTT
>JAYUYT010000149.1:0-19577 GCA_043752345.1 Nitrosospira sp. | reverse complement strand
CAAAAATTCCCCCGACTCCGGATGCTCATGTCACAAGTCAATAAATCAGCGTTTCCCTAGTGACGCCCCCAGCGTCAGGTTACGACGAATCCTATAGAGGCAGGTACTTTCCTTCAAACGTTCGCGTAGCGCCAATTCCTTGTGCTTACGCGCGCTGACGTCAACCCTGACCGAAAGGTAACGAACAATCTGCCCGTGGTTGTCTTTAAGCGGCACGATGGTTGAATCCACCCAGTAGAGTTGCCCGCTCTTGCTGCGGTTACAGATTTCCTGATGCCAGACGTTGCCGCGCGCAATGGTCGCCCACATCTTGGTGAAGAAAGCTTTGGGGTGCGTGCCGGAATTGATGATGCGGTGATCCTGGCCGATCAGTTCCTGCTCGTTGTAGCCGCAGACTTCGCAGAATTTGGGGTTGGCCTGCAGAATGCGGCCGCTACGGTCGGTGACGGAAGTCAGCGCCAGCTTGCCGATTGCCTCGATGTAGGCAGTCAGCTCGGTGTTCACTATGATCGTTTTCTCATTGGACGATTGCAGTTCATCTTTTGAGATCTTCAGCTCTTCATTGGAAGACTGGAGTTCTTCATTGGCTGATTGGAGCTCTTCATTGGCCGATTGGAGCTCCTCATTGGTCATCTGCTGCTCTTCGATGGCGGCTTGTAGACTCTCTCTGGTATATAGGCAAGTACGTGCTCCAATCGCTCGACAAGCCCCGCTTCGGCCAGCGCTGCGCTGCGCTTGCCGCGTCCCTGCTTGGTACCAAGCTCGGCGGTCTCCTGGAAACTCATCAACAAGAGACTCTCGCCGGCAATCTCACTGGCAGAGTAACTTGGCAGCAGCCTCACGCTGAAACTCACCGGGGAGAAACCGTCATTGGTCTTCACCGACACTACTCGGTTCAGCGTCGGCACATTCTCGGCGGCGGCATTGAGGAGGGCGGCGCGCAATTCCAATTGCAGGCCTTCATGTGCCATCTCGATCACATTGTTGGTAGCCGTACCAGAAGGCGGGCGCAGGTACTTTCCAGTGTCGCCATACGTGTAGAGAATCTTGCCCTTGATGTCGGTTGTCACCGAAGCTGGAGCGTAGGATCGAAGCAGTATGCGTTTGCTTAAATTAGCGATGTTGTCGGCTTTAGTTTCGCTGATCACACCCATGTCGGGTATTCTGCTGACACTGTTTATTCTGGAAAAGCTCTCGGATAATGTTGTGTGGCTCACGGCGGCCGTGTGATTGACCTGGTAAAGCTTCCATTTATGGTTGAGTACGGAAAACAGTTTTGATCTGTTAGTAATATTCTCCGAAGGCGAGAGAAACAACACCCCGCCGGGCTTGAGGGCATGATGAAAGGTGGAGATTAGGCGGTTCTGCTGTTCCTGCTCCAGATAGATCAACAGATTGCGGCAACTGAACAAATCGAGCTCTGCGAATGGAGGGTGCTTGATGGCACTCTGGACAGCGAATACCACCATATCGCGAATGTCTTTCTTGACCTTGTAGCCGGCATCGTCCTTGATGAAGAAACGGTGCAGGCGTTCCGATGTGACATCTTGGACGATGCTAAGTGGATAGCTTCCCGTGCGCGCCACATCAATGGCGTCATTGTTGATATCTGTGGCGTAGATCTGGATACCGAATTCTTTATGGGATTCATCCATGAACTCGCGCAACAGCATGGCGATGGAGTAAGCCTCTTCACCGGTGGCGCAAGCGGCCACCCAGACACGCAATACATAATTCGTCGGCTTGTCAGCCAGCAACTGGGGCAGGATTTCTCGCTTTAGCGCGACGAAGGCCTCCGGATTACGAAAGAAGCTAGTTACATTGATCAGTAGTTGCTTGAACAGTCTTTGCACCTCAAGCGGATGCTCCTTGAGGTAGCAAGCATAGCCCCCCAAATCTCTGATGTTGTGCTGCACCATCCTTCGCTCAATGCAACGTCCAATAGTGCTCTTCTTGTAGAGCGAGAAGTCATGACCGGTTCCGTTGTACAGTTGCAGCAGAATCTGGTTCAGGTCGCTCACAGCTTTCTCTGTTGTAATGGACCCCCCCCTCTGGCGAGAGACTGATTGCCGTGTAAGCTCCAGTAGCATCGTCGGCATTTTATCCACCGGTAAAATATGAGTGGTGTGACTCGCAGTAATGGCGCTTTTCGGCATGCCGTCATATTTGGCTGTGGACGGATCCTGCACCATGCAGATGCCACCAGCATCAGAGATTGCGCACAGACCCGCCGTGCCATCCGTGCCCGTGCCGGAGAGAATGATACCAATGGCATTCTCTGCCTGATCTTCGGCCAGCGAGCGTAGAAAAATATCGATCGGCATGCGCTGCCCTCGCGCCTGTTCTGGTACGGAGAGTTGCAACACACCTTGGAAGATGGTCATTTCGCAGTTGGGCGGGATGACATAGATATGGTTAGATACGATCGCAATCTGATCTAGCGCTTCCACCACCAGCATTGCGGTAGAGCGCTGCAGGATTTCTGTCAGGAGACTTTCGTGGTTCGGGTCGAGATGCGACACCAGCACAAAGGCCATGCCAGTGTCCACCGGACACGCACGGAAAAACCGCTCGAAAGCCTCCAGTCCACCGGCAGATGCGCCAATACCTACAATGCGGAGGAGTGCGTCCGGGGAATTGGAGTTTCCTGCCAAAGTGACAGGACTGACTAGAGCTACCAGAGATTGAGGCTTGGCTCCATTTGTGTCTTTTCGGATTGCCATATCCTCCTCTAATCACCCAATATGAGTAGGTGATTAGCATAACAGAAGCTCTAGATAAATGATGGGGTTATATTCGTCAAGGCATTACCTGGAGCGCAAGGCTAGCCTGGTTTAGGTAATTCATAGGAAGTATTTCTCTTACATGCCCAGGCTTTATCTTTCCGCCCAGAGAAAATAAACCTGCAATGACCACGAAACTTACTGAGCGATTTGTCGATGATTTGCCCCTTTCCAAAGCCAGGGTCACTTACTGGGATACTGACCTTAAAGGATTTGGCTTGCGGATTGGCGCTACAACAAAAACATACATTGCTGAGACAAAAGTTTCTGGCAAAACTGCTAGGGTAACTATTGGAAAACATGGAGTTTTCACACCTGAGCAAGCACGCGCCGAAGCGCGCCATTTGTTAGGGCTAATGTCCAGGGATATTAACCCAAACGAACTCAAAAATGAAAAGCGCGTAAAAGGCATTACCCTGCTTGAAGTTTTTGAAGATTATCTAAAAGCGCGAAAATCTCTCAAACCAAACACCCTGAATGATTATCGCAAGTGCATGTCAACCCATTTTAATGACTGGCAGAAAAAAGCAATTCTGGATATCACGAAAGATATGGTGAGTAAAAAGCACGCTGAGCCAGGAAAAAGGAGTGAAGCTCAAGCCAATTTGGCAATGCGCTTCCTGCGGGCGATATTCAATTTTGCAGCTGCTCAATATGAAGATAGCCGGGGACAATCGCTGATTTTAGAAAATCCGGTTAGACGACTTTCGCAAACCCGTGCATGGTATCGCGTAGAACGCCGCCAAACCCTCATCAAGCCGCATGAACTCGCTCCGTGGCTTCAGGCTGTGACCAACCTGAAAAATGATCACACAAGCAAACATCGTGAAACAATCCGGAATTATCTACTTCTGGTGCTTTTTACCGGACTGCGAAAGGAAGAAGCTGCCTGCATGACCTGGACTAATATCGATCTGCAAGCCCAGACCTTAACGGTAATCGACACCAAAAATAATCTGGACCACACATTGCCGTTATCCCCTTTTCTCTATTATCTTTTGCGGCGAAGAAAAAACAGTGTTGTGAATGAATACGTTTTTCCTGGAACTGGTGGAACGGGGCGTATCATTGAACAGCGCAAGCAGATGGCAAGGGTCATTCAGGAATCAGGAGTCTTTTTTACAATTCACGATTTACGCCGTACCTTTATCACCGTCGCAGAGAGTCTGGTTAATCATAAAATGGGCAGTGACGTAACCGCCGGTTACATCATTAGCGATGTCGAATGATTAAGAGAGCCGGTGCAGAAAATTACCAACCATTTCCTCAAGTGCGCCGGGATCAATCCGATTACTGGAAGCATCTAGCTACCCAGAAAGATCTCACAAGTAGCCTCGTTTGTTTGGACAGAATTTCCCGTAGCAAAAACATTCGAGGCTCGAAGGTCACTGGCTCCCAGACCAGAGCTCGAACTGGGGACCTACGGATTAATGCTTCCACAGCTTGTTTTCGACCTCCACGGCCGACAGTGGCTTGCTGAAATAATATCCCTGAAATCGATCACATCCCTGCCGGGTGAGAAAAGTGAGCTGCTCCTCGGTTTCCACGCCCTCGGCGACTACTCCCATCTTCAGGCTGTGAGCCATGGCAATGATGGCCGCGATAATGGCGGCATCGTTCGGATCAGTGGCAATGTCGCGCACGAACGAGAGGTCGATCTTCAGCGTATTGATCGGATAACGTTTCAGATAACTCAAGCTGGAGTAACCAGTGCCGAAGTCGTCAATCGAAATTTCCAGCCCCAGTGCGCTGAGTTGATGCAGAGTCTTGATCGTTTCCTCAATGTTCTCCACCAGCATGCTCTCGGTAATCTCCAGCACCAGGCAGCGCGGCTCCACACCCGTTTCAACCAGAATGCGTGTAATGTCTGCCACCAGCGTTTTCTGCCGGAATTGCCGGGCAGAAATATTGACCGCCAGTTTCGGCACGGCATAGCCTTGGCTTTGCCAGCTCCTTATCTGTAAACAGGATTGTCGCAGCACCCATTCCCCAATCGGGATGATCATTCCGGTCTCTTCAGCCAGCGCAATGAACTTGGACGGCAGGATCAATCCATGCTTGGGATGCTGCCAGCGTAGCAGTACTTCCATGCCAGTCAGTTTACCGTCGGGCATGTCGATCACCGGCTGGAAATGCAGCAGCAGTTCGTTGCGCTCCAAGGTGTGGCGCAGATCGATGCCTAAGGCGTGTTTTTCCGCCGCCCGTTGGTTCATCTCCGGCGCAAAGAACTGATAGTTGTTGCGGCCGTTCTCCTTGGCGTGATACATGGCGATATCGCTGTTTTTCAGCAACGTGTCCACGTCTTCCCCATCAGACGGAAACAGCGCAATGCCGATGCTGCCGCCGATATGCAGTTCCTCGCCGTTGATCTGGAAAGGCTGGATCAATACGCCCAGCATCTTCTGCGCCACCGCTTCCGCATCCTGGGCGCCTGCAATGTTTGGCAGCAGCACGATAAATTCGTCCCCGCCTTGGCGCGCCACCGTGTCTTCACTGCGCATGCTGGCGTTAAGCCGCGCCGCAACTTCCTTCAACAGCAGATCGCCAACAGCGTGTCCCAGCGAGTCGTTGATGATCTTGAAATGATCCAGGTCAATAAACAACACCGCTGCCTGTTCCTGGTTGCGACGGTCATGAGCCAGCGCCTGCGCGATACGATCCTGCAGCAAATGCCGGTTGGGCAAGCCGGTCAACATGTCGTGGGTCGCCATCTCCACGATGCGCTGCTCCGCCTACTTGCGCTCCGTCACGTTGCGGAAAATACCGCGTACGGCCACTGGCTGGCCATGCTCGAAGCCCACTGTCACATGGCCTTCCACTGCAACAATGCCCCCGTTTTTCATCTGGAAGGCGGTTTCCACTATCCCATCGCCATCACCCGCCATAAGCCGCTGAAGCAGCGCACTGCAATGCTCGCGGAAGTCGGTGTGAATGACATCAAAGATGTTCAGTACCGCCACTTCTTCCGCGGAGTAACCGAGTGTCTCGCGCCAGGCGCGGTTCACAAAAAGAATGCGCCCATCCGGTGCGATGCTTTGGATGAGATCGCTCGTATTATCAAACAGACCGCGAAGCTGCGCTTCACTCTCGCGTAACGCAAATTCAGTCTGTTTGCGCTCAGTGATGTCTTTCACGATGGCCATGTGACGGGTCGGCGACTCGCCCGGTGCCCACAACGGTGAGACGGTAAGGTCCACCCAGACGATCGAGCCGTCCTTGCGGAATAATCGCTTCTCCATCGTGAACTCGTGCAGCTCGCCGCGCCTGAGTTGCTCCATCTGGGCGAGATCTGATGTGAGATCGTCGGGGTGGGTGATGGTCATGAAGTCAAGTGCCAGCATCTCCTCCACGGAGTAGCCCACGATCTCGCCGTCTTTGCGGTTGACCCGGATGAAGCGCCCCGTCGCCGTGTCGATCTCTGCGACGCCCACCGCCGCTTGATCGAAGAGGACCCGCAAGCGTTCCTCGCTCTCGCGCAATTTGCTCGTGCGCTCGATGACGAGGCGCTCGAGGTTCTCGTTGAGTGCACAGACTTCCGCCTCGGCGGCTTTGAGCTTGGTGATGTCGACGTGGCAGCCAACCATGCGGACCGGTTGACCCCGCTCATCCCATTCGATTATCCGGCCGGTGCAGATCACCCAGATGGTGGAGCCATTTTTGTGGCGGTAGCGGACCTCGTTGTAGTAGGGAACGGCGCCTCGACTCTGGACATGCTTATCGAAGGTTTTCAGCACATCCGGCAGGTCTTCGGGAAAGATGATCTTCTTCCAAGCGTCGGGTGTGTTCGGCATTTCGCTGTCTTCATAGCCGAACATCATCTTGAAGGAGGGGCTCAGGTATTCCTCATTCTTCTGAATCCACCAGTCCCAATAGCCCGCTAGGGATTGCTCGAGGATGAGTTCGCGTATCTGCTGCTGCTCGACAAGAGCATTCTCTATCTGCTTGTGCACGGTGACATCGCTCAGCACGACGTGGAGTGCCGGCGCGCCGTCTTCGTCCTGCGCGGCGGTGGCTGTCAGATGCGCCCAGAATTGCGTGCTGTCATACTTCACCATCCGCAGATCGCACGCCTGCGGTCCACCGGTTGCAATGAGCTGCTTCATGAGCAAGTAGAAGATGTCCTGGTCTTCCTTGGGGATGAAGCGGGAGATCGGCTGCTTGATCAGCGCGCGCCGGGCCCCGCCCAGCAGGGTGGCGGCGGTGAGGTTGGCTTGCAGGATCAGCCCCGTTTCGCTGACGGTACAATAGCCTACCGGCGTCAGGTCATAGCGGCCGAAATAGCGCGCCTGCGAGGCGTCCAGCTCCACCTGCACCCGGCGCAATTCCTCGTTCTGCATTTCCATCTAGACCTGGTGCACGCGCCGCTCGTGCAGCGTCCGTTGCGTATCTTCGGGGGACATGGCATCGAGGTTTTCGGGTGACTGCGCCACGTTTTTCCGGAAGGCCGTCAGCTCGTCAGCCACGGTGCCGAGGCCGACGATGGGGAAAGCAGTTGCAGCCATTGTGTGTGCTTCAGCTACCTCTGCAGTGGGGAGATTGAAACTATTTTTTGCCTTTCTGGCTACCACGAGATTTCCCTTTGCAACTTGTTCACAATCCAAGTCAATATGGTACCCCTATACTAACTCCATAATCCATAACTATTTTTGGGGTTATTTCAGAGTTTTTGAACTCACCAACCTGAAAAATAATCACACAAGCAAACACCATGAAATAATCCGGGATTATCTCCTTCTTGTGCTTTTTAACAGCGCTGTGAATGAATATGTTTTCCCTGGAACCGGTGGAACCGGTGGAACGGGGAATATCATTGAACATCGCAAGCAGATAGCAAAGGTTGCTCAGGAATCCCGGGTTTCATTTACGATTCATGATTTACGCCGCACCTTTATTACTGTCGCAGAGAGTCTGGATATCCCTGCCTATGCGCTCAAGCGCTTAGCCAGTCATAAAATGGGCAACGACGTAACTGCCGGTTACATCATTAGCGACGTGGAACGATTGCGAGAGCCGATGCAGAAAATTACCGGCCATTTCCTCAGGTCCGCCGGTATTGGGCCATCTGCTGAAGTAATCGAGCTATTCAAGAAGAGTCCCGACCAGTCAGCTTGACAATATACGTTTCAGGAGCGTTTCAAGAGGAAAAATCTGCGCTCAAAAATCGCTGAAAAAAGGTTTTTCTACAGCTTCAACGTACAGGGTAAGCGTCAGTTCTCCCGCGGAACAGACGCATGAAGAGAGCGACCTTCTCGTCAGTGCTCAGAGTGGAGTCTGCTTCTTTGGAAACTGGTTGAACCAAAGTCGAATTGAGCGGCATTTTCCAGTCAATGCCGTGCAGTTCAAGCAGAGCAATCAGTCGTGCATTTTCTGCATGAAGAAAGTCTATTGAGTTTGATTTATCCATCAATGCTCGAGGCGCGATTACGCAAATACGACTGAGATGGTATAAACCGCGCGGTAGGCACTGTCAGCGCCATCCTCAATGATTTCCAACACGCCTGCTGAGCCAAAATCCTTGAGCGGTTTGGCGATCCAACCAGTCCTTGGCTAAAGTCTGAGGTTGAAATATACAACATAGATCGGAATATCCCGCTGGATATCTTATTTGATAGAAATAAGTGCTTTGTCAGTGCGCATGATTGCATGAGAAATCTTGTCGCATCTGAATCTCGGAAAATTCCTACGCATCAGAAAGAGCCTCTTCCAATCATGCAATATAAATACTCTGCCCCTCACCCTGATAGCTCTGGTACACATGCTCGAATACTGCTGCGCATTTGGTCGCATAAAGCTCCTTGGAGTAGGCACGTGGCAAGCCTTCATCAAGCGCATTCTCAATTTCTATTTTCACTCGAGCGCGAGTAGAAATCTTTTGCCGCCAGCCCAGCACCAGCAACCCATGCAGCCTCACCAGCAAATGATGCGCGATCTTCTTCACTTCCTCGCGCTCTTCTGTTGTCAGCTCCGGCGCAGGACGCGTAAGAATATCAAAAATGGTCAGATCTTCTTCGCTCAAGCGTTCGCGCACATGGCGCGTCTGCTCTTCCGTCAGAATAGTAGATAGTGCCAGCAGCTCCTTGAAAATCTCATCGATATTGCGGCTGCCCGAGTTGTAGCTTTCGATCAGCTCCTGAAATTTTTCCAGGTAATCGGCGCGGGTTGGGTTGAGCCGCACCATACGTTCCAGTTGTGCGCGTACCGCCGCTTTCAGCCGCTCGACATCGGTATTGCTCGGTTTCTTGTTCTCGAAGCGTTTGCGCAACGCCTCGAAATTGATTTTCGATAAATCAATCTGCCCGTAAGCTGGTGTGGTTTGTCGAATCTTAAATGGCTCTGCAGCAATGGATTCATCCAGCAAGTCCTGGATGCCCTGCATGATGTGCGATATGTCCGGCGGATCGGTCACGGTACGAATGCATTCGGCAATCGCAGCCAGGCAGCCGCAGCGTTGCGCAAATTCAATCGCCACCGGGTCTGGCTTCACCGCTCGATACAAGCTGCTGACCAAACCTTCCAGCGCAAGAAAGTCGCGTTTGACCATCTCTGGCACCATTAGACGGTCGGCGGCAATCTGGATCGCACCGGCCTGGGCAAAATTGACTGTCGGCATGGTCTCGATTTCCGTCAAGGCAGCACCATGTTCCTGACAAAACACATGCGCGTCATTCACCGCATCGCGCAGCTCATCCGCCAATACCTTCTTGTCGCGCACTGGCATCGCACCGCCCGCACCTTTGCCGTAGATCGCCAGCGCCTGCTCCAGCGAAGCGAACACGTTGGCATAGTCCACGATCAAACCGCTATGCTTGCCGGGAAATACACGATTGGCACGGGCGATGGTTTGCATCAGCGAGTGGTTGCGCATCGGCTTGTCGAGATACACGGTCGAACAACTCGGCGCATCGAAACCAGTCAACCACATCGCGCATACGAACACCAAACGTAACGGATCGTCGGTGTCCTTGAACTTCTCGTCCAGCTTCTCCTCGTGCATGCGCTTGCGGCACGGCACGATGTCGATGCCCAACCTTGCCATCTGCTCGATTTCGTTCTGCCCTGGCGACACCACCACCGCCATGTCGGTCTTGTCATCCTTTGGCCAGTACTTTCGCACCTTGTCATACATGCGCAGCGCAGTAGCCTTGTCGATGGACACCACCATCGCCTTTCCCTGAAAGCCGCGTCCGAGAAAATGCCGCACAATGTCCTGCGCCACCGTATCCAGCCGGTCATCGCGGGTAATCAGGTGATACCGCCGCCCCAGCTCTCGCTCCAGCTTTCTCTCGGCCTCATCGGACAGGTCGGCATCTTCGATCAACGCATAGATTTCATCGTTCAGGTCGGGATTGTCGAGATGCAGTTCCGGCGTGCGGTTCTCATAGAACAGCGGTACCGTCGCACCGTCCTCGACGGATTGCTGGAAGTCATAGATGGAAACGTAATCGCCGAACACCTCACGGGTGCGCTCCTCTCCGGCGATCAGCGGCGTGCCGGTGAAAGCCATGAACATCGCATTGGGAAGTGCCGCGCGCATGTTCATTGCCAAGGTGTCGTACTGGCTGCGGTGCGCCTCGTCGGTCAGCACGATCACATCGCGCCGGCCGCACAACATCTCGGTAGTTTGAAACTTGTGGATCAGCGTAAACACATAGCGATTGTTGCCGCTTAGCAATTCTCGCAACTGCGCCCCACTTTGCGCATGGCTGATCTGTGCATCGCTCACCGCGCCGCAGGCAGCGAAGGTCTTGGCGATCTGGTCATCTAATTCCACGCGGTCAGTGACAACCACGAACGTCCAATTCCCCGGAATCTTGCGCAACACTTTCTGCGCGAAGAACACCATGGAAAAGCTCTTGCCGGAACCCTGCGTCTGCCAGAACACACCGCCGCGCCCGTGGCCCTCCTCGCGTGCCTTGAGCATGGCGCGGATGGCATTGTTCACACCGATGAACTGATGGTTCTGCCCGATGATCTTGGTCAGGCCGCTCTTGTGCTCGGAGAACAGCGTGTAGCTCTCCACCATATCCAGCAGGCGCGATGGTTCGCACAGCCCGCGCAGCATCACTTCCAGCGACACGCGGCGCGGCTCGTCCTCTCGTTCGATGCGTTTCCACTCGAAGAAGCGTTCCCAATCGGCGGTCAGTGAACCGACGCGGCTGTCGGTACCATTGGAAGCGATGAGTAACGCATTTAACCAGAACAACGCCGGAACACCGTTCTGTGCGTGCTTGTAACTGGTGAGGTTGCCGTCGAAAGCTTGCTTGGCAGGCACGCCCGGCTTCTTCAGCTCGATCACCACCCACGGCAGACCATTCACGAAACCGATCAGATCCGGGCGGCAGGTGTAGAGCTGGCCGACGATGGTCATCTGGCTCACCAACAAGAAATTGTTGGCAGCGGAATTGCTCCAATCCACCACGCGTACCCGCTCGGTCTTCAGCCCGCCCTTAACCATATCAGGCACGGACACCTTCACCCCGTCGCGCATCAACTGCCACAGTTCGCGGTTGGCAGCAGCAGGTGTCATCGCCGAACGGTCGCGCGACAACTCATCCACGGCGGCGGAAATGGCTTCAGTTGGCAACGATGGATTCAACCGCACCAGCACATTACGCAAGCGCACAGCCAACACCACCTCGGATTTGGTCTCACGTCCCAGCGTGCCATTCGCACCCATCACTTCTTCCGAAGCAATCGACGTCTCCCAACCCAACTCGGCAAAGAGCTGGATGGCAGGTTGTTCGACGAGGCTGTCTTCGGTATAGCTCATGACTTAAATAGGCTAAATTTCCACAGAAAAATCAAACGTTATCCAATTAAAATCCACAAATAAACAAACAGTAAGGAACAGGCTATTGGCTAAAGCCAGCCTGCAAATAAGCTAAAACCACACTTGATTAGCTTATTCCGCAGGCGGAACCAGCGCCCAAATTGCCCCCACCCCATGCCCGGAAGAAACAATGGTTTTCTCCCTTGCCATTTCCTGTAGCAGGTTTCTTACCTGATTAACTTTCTGCGAATCATCAAGTATCTCGGGTAATTTAGGCAGCAGAAGCCGTTCAAAATCCTTGCGCCTTGTCGGGCCAAAACTCTTCAGGTGGCTAATCACCAACCCTTTGTAAAACGACTTATCCAGCCCCTTGTTTCGTGTGTACTGTGCGGCATCGCCAACTGCCGCAGCCACATCTGCCGCCACAAAGAAATTCGGTGCGCGACCTTCGATCAAGTTCTTGCCTCGCAACATCTTCACCTCGTCAGGGGCAATATCCAACCGCTTCTGCACGCGATCCAGCAAGATGACCTCATGCAGCGTTAAATCGGCATGCCGAATCAGCGCGAAGGTATAGCGCTCATCAATCAGTCGTCCCGCGATATGCACTTCCACCCGCGAGCGTTCACGGTCAATCAGGTAATCCGGCATGGGAAAGAAACGGTTTCTTTGCAACATGAACATGCGGCGGATGCCGCTGCCTATGGTATCAATCAGCTTCATCTCAACCATCGCATCCGCCAGACAACGGTTTCGGTACTCTTCTGGCGGAACATCCTGTTCGATCACCTGCTCGACAGAGCCGGGAATGAAATTGCCCAGATTGCTGAAAATCAGCTCGCCCGGTTTTTCCACCACCCGCACCAAGCCGCCCATCGCGTAATCCTGATGCGCGAGGCAGTTATGTAATGCTTCCCGAATCACCCAATTGTCATACTGCGGCACCTCGGTCGGAAACAAAGTGCCCGGCGGCATATAGCGCACCGTCAAATTCCGCACCCGCGCAAATAGCGCGTCCGGCAATTTGAGTAATGGCAGACCGAAATGCTGATAGTCCACATCCATGCCCTGCGCATCTTTCAGAATCCAACTGATCTTCGGCTGCGCGGGCAACTTGCCAGCGGCCTCATCCTTGCCGAACAGCAGCAACGCGGCGCGAGTTAGTTGGTCATTGATACGCAACTTCAGCTTGTCGAGAAACTTGGCGTCATCCCAAGTTGCTTCCTCGGCAAGCAAGCGCACGCTGCCTTCATGTTTTTCACGATACTTCTGCCGTCCAATCTCAAGTGCCGCAACATCGAGATTATCCATCGCGGCATCGGGCACCAACTCCGCAGACCAATCTTCACGAGTAGCCTGCCGCCGGATACGCTCGATCTTCTCGATGGAAAGCCCCACCAGCGATTCGCCGTTGCGCCCATACATGTGCATCTTCCAGCTCACCGGCATCCCGGCAGGCGCAGGCGGAATTTGGAACAGCAACACCCTGCCTTCCGGGTGGATCAACTCGAAAATCTCAGTAAAAGTGAGGTGCGGAGACAGCTCCCGCGCCACCTCCTGCTTTAGCGATTGCAGGCTGGTAGCAGTATTGCGGAACTGGCTACCGGCAATCCGACGCGGCTTATCCTTCACGCCAAACACCAGCCAGGCGCAAGGCTGGCGATGCAAGTTTGCCTCGTTGGACAAAGCCGAGAAATACTGCCCAAGATCATCAGCCCCGAAACTATGCTTGGCCTCCTTGAACTCCATCCATTCGGTTTCCACCGGCAATGCGAGCATACGGTCAAGCAGTGCGTTCAATTCGACAGCGTTCATGGCAACACCTCGGCGGAATTAATCTCCGCCTCCAGCGCGCGCAACGTATCCATGATCTCGCCGAAATCAGGATAGCGACCGAATATCATGTTGCGCATCTGTGCGTAATCCCTCTTAACTATGGACAGTACATGATCCGGTGGTATGAGCTTGAATGTTCCGGGCTTGGCCTGACGATATTGTGCCCAGCCTGTTCGATAAAATCTCTCCTTGAATTCAACTACATTGTTCAGCAGGTCAAGATCAGCTAAAGCTGCAACTTTCACTGGTGCAGATGCCATCATTGCAAGATCGTAATAGTGTCGGGAATATCGCAATGGTTGCTGCTTGCCTTCAGGCCGATTAGCTTCTTGGTGCAGAATCGTTGCCTTCTCCCAAAATGTGCGTTCGGCACGGATGGCCTGCACTGTACAATCCGCTTGCTTGAAAAGCTGCGGGAATGCCTCGGCGGCATAAGGCTTGATGGAATAACGATCAAACGGCATCCACCCGGCGAGTGGCCCAATCTCAAGTCGAACTTCTGGCCGCAAATATTGATCTGAAAAGGCTGCTGGGTATATCACATTGATCACATGCCCATCATGATGATGGCGATGATCGCCCCCCTTACTCTTTTCGTCGCCATGATCATCAACTCCATCACCACCATGATGACGGTCATCATCAACCGTGCAGCGGCAGATTGGATCAACCGCCCGTGCAACCATCTCCAGCAATTCACCCCCGATATAATCCAACGCCTTGGCATCAATTGTCTTGTTCAACGCCTCTTGTTTCGTGGCGGAACGCTCTGCCAGCGGATCATCTTCGCCAATCACTACGCGCCAATCCAGGATCAGGTCAATATCCTCAGAGAACCGCTCGATCAGATTGAACACCTTGGACAGACTGGTGCCGCCCTTGAACATCAACAAGCGCGACAAATCGGGATGTGCGAACAACCTGCCCAGCGTCCAGCACACCCAGAAATCTTTCTCCACGATGGCGGGTGTCATGCCCTTGCGTGCCGCCGTTTCGGCAAACAGCTCGCGGCGTTCTGCTGCGGAAAGGCTCGCGACCGAGTCCATCAGCCACGCTCACCGCAAACCCGCTTGATCGCCTCATACACCCAGCCCGTCGCCGTCACCGTATCTTTCAGCACCCGCTTGCATGCCGCGTCATCCAGTTGTTTGCGCAACGTCGCGATCACTGCATCATCCACACGCTCCTTGCCCAGCGCCTTCAGCGCCTGCACGATCAGCCCGCTCTCGCGGTGTTTGAAGCCGACATCCTTCAACGCCGATTTCTTGAATTCCAGCGTGTAATTGCCGATGCCATACTGACGGTTCGGCCCATCGGAGAGATACACCAGCCGACCGGGAACCTGTGTCGAAAGCCCCAGCAGATTCAGCGCCGCATCGCCCGAGGGCTGGATGCGCCAATTGAATTTGCGCGCGAACGCCTGTGCCACCTGATCGAAATCCGGGCTTAGTTCCTGCTGCAACAACTCACTGAATTTCGGGTAGTCGTAAACACCACGATAAACGCGCCGAATTGTTCCCGAGGCTACAAGGTTATATAGCGCCCAATCTATGGTGCTCCGCCCAAATTCAGCCGAAAAATCATTCGCGCAGAATGCCCATCCCCTGCCGCGTCCATATATCCTTGAAACTATCTTTTCTTCAATAGCTTGCATATATCATCAACCATCATTTACCAAGAAAAACATACTACTTTTTCTTGGTGAAAAAGGGAAGCGCTGGATGAACAACTGATCGTCGGAGACATCGCTTGGACTCATGTCTTCTTTCTCGATTCCCAAGTTTGCAGCAGGAACGTCGCCATCGTGCCAGAAAGATTTACCGCGAGTTCCGCATGGCGCGGCAAGGGCTTCGTTCCAGAGACTCCCTTGCCATGCGCATCGCTATGCCGATTTCTCAAAGAGCCCAAGCCCTCAACGACTGTCTGGCAACCGCCGAGTATCTGCTTGAACAACTGCTCGGTGTGCTGGCTTGGCGAAAGCGTGAGTTGCTTGGCTGTCAGCGTGTAGAGTTTGGGCAAGTCAGCACTATCGTCATACGTTGCACCTGCCACATCAAGAATATGTTTGCACACCGTCTCAAGGAGAGTGCGGGCAGCCGTAATCGCACCTTCAGGATCGGTACTTCTGCGCTCTAATGCTTTATGCCAAGCTTCCTGAATAAATGATGAGCTAATCGCTTGGACTGTGGCGGTAATTGCTTTATCGCTGGGCGTGCGAGACCCCGTTTCAAGCATCGTCAAAAGCGGATCGAACTCCGCTCGCAGGTATTCCTTCCGTTTTTCATATTTATCAAACTTCGGTTTTATAAATATCCAGAATTCAGAAAGATCTCGGCACACACGAACACATTGAGGAAGCATCTTCTCGATTTGAGGCAACGCAGTCAGCTCACGGCGCAAGCGTTTGTAATCCTTATCATCGCCGTCGCCGCCAGTTGCACGCGAGACCAGCATTACCTTCAAGGACTCGACGCTGTTAATGAGCTCTTCGTTCACCGCTCACGCCTCTACAAGACTGACCTGCCCCGAAAGCAGGCGCGGCAGCAGCAGGTCGCGGGTGCGGCGGAGGTTGGCGGTTTGGCGTTTCAAGGTAATGACCTGTTCGGAAAGAGGCTCAAGAATTTCTTTTGCTTTTCCTCGTAGCGCCGATGGTGGCCAAACAATCGGAATCGTTTTGATGTGCATGTCGCCAAGATGCGCAACGGTTGTACCCACGATGGCCATGTTGAATTCCTGTATTGGTCGCTCTAGCGCCAAGAACAGATGGTAGTTCCCTATTTCGCTTTGCGATTCAAATCGCGCCACTCGCTGATTTTGAAGCGCTAACCCATTCGACCAAATACACATGTGGAAGTCACCATCCATGCCAACCAAGATATGACCATCGTTGATTCGATACTTTTCATCACACTCTTCAGCCGAATAAGTTTCTGATGCGCCAGTAGGAATGTCGCGTATGCGTACAACAGGCAACCCGTTGCCGTCAGCATTGAAGCTCTGCGACTTGAGCGCGCAGCCGTATGTCACATTCGCAATATCTTTCACATTGCGCATCTCCCACCCCTGCGGAATCTGCCCAAGCGGGGAGTCAACGGGCGGAACGGATTCGTGGCCGGGGTAGCGGAAGTGGACGAACCATTCACGGTAGAGGCTGCGCGCCATGTCTTCCAGTATGCGGATGCGCTGCTGGTTGTTTTCGATCAGCTCGTCGTAGGCGGAGAGGATGCTTGCGATGCGACGTTGTACCTGAAGTGGTGGGCACGGGAACTCAATGGTTTCGATTTTGTAGATGCCGAGCTTTGGTTGTGCTGCGCCACCAGCAAGCACTTTCATCTGCGCCATCGCATCATCACCCAAAAGGGCGTATTTAAGAAATGATTGATCAGCTTTACCATTGGTAACAATCTTAACGGCATTTTCTGTCAAGTTCGCACCGTCGAGATGTGACGGCACCACTCCCATCTCGCCTACGTTAGCACCAACAATTGTCAGGCACACATCTCCTTTGTTGACGGTGTAGCGAACCAATTTCTGTGCTGTTACTTCGTCGAGGAAAACCGGGTCATGTACTTCCACTTTTCCGCCACCGATGTCGCGTGCCCTAATATATGGATGGGCTGTCTGCGTAGTAGTGAATTCCCTGCCTGCCGGGAGTCTCTTCCCGCCACGGATGCTTGCGACTTCAACCAACTGGACTCTTTCGTAGCCCATTATGCAAGCAGTTCTGCCACGTTGCAGGCGATGGTTTGTTCGAGTTCGAGCGCCTGAGCATTCAGCACTTCAAGTTCCTCATTCAGTGTTTCCAGCTTTTCCTTGAAGTCTTCATCACTGACTTCTTCGCCAGCGGCAACACCTATATAACGACCTGCGTTAAGGCTCCAACCATGGGCTTCGATTTCGGCCAGCGTGGCGGCTTTGCACAGGCCGGGGATGTCGGCATAGCTTGGCTTTTTACCAAACACCTCCACCAGCTTAGCCTTGGCATCATCGCCACCCAAGATATAGTCCGGCGCCTCGCCGCGATACAGGCGCACAATGTTGGCGATAAAGCCGATCTGCGCATCCGCCCAATCGCGATGGGCACGATCAATCTGGCGGTAGATGTGGCGGGCGTCGATGAAGAGGATGGTGTCGCGGCGTGAGTGCTCCGTTGTACGCCGTTCTTGAGACCCTTCGACAAGCTCAGGGCGAACGGCTGGAAGATTAGATTTGCCCTTATCGAGGAACCACAGCGTGCAAGGCAGCGTGACGGTATAGAACATGTTGGAGCCGACGGCGACCATCACGTCCACGGCGGGGGCTTCGATCAACTGCTTGCGGATTTCCTGTTCGCTGCTGCGTGCATCAGAGGCGGAATTCGCCATGACGAATCCGGCGCGGCCTTGGGCATTCAGGCTGGAATAGAACAGTTGTATCCACAGCATGTTGGCGTTGTCGGTGCGCGGCACGCCGAAAGGAAAACGCCGACCTGCGCCCACGTCTGATGCCAGCCTGTCCTTATCCACGGCGTTGACGTTGAATGGCGGATTGGCGAGGACGAAATCGAATTTGCCGACGGCTTCGTGCGGATCGTCGTAGTAGCTGTTGATGTGTCCGCCGTGGCGGATGTCGCCTTCGAGGCCGTGGATGGCGAGGTTCATGCGCGCCAGACGCCCGGTGTCGTCGGTTTTTTCCACGCCGTGGATGAACAGTTCGTCGGCGGCATTCTTCTGGTGCTCGGACACAAAACGCGCGCTCTGCACGAACATGCCGCCGGAACCGCAGGCGGGGTCGAGGATGCGTCCGTGGAACGGCTCGATCACTTCGACCAGCAGGCGCACGATGGAACTGGGCGTGTAGAACTCGCCACCCTTTTGCCCTTCGGTGCGGGCGAATTCGCCGAGGAAATATTCGTAGATACGACCGAAGGCATCGTAGTCAAGGCTGACGGGTATCTCGGAGACTTTCTTCAGCAGCTCCTTGAGCAAAGTGCTGGTGAAAATTTGATAGGTGCGCGGCAACACGCCTGCCAGTTGCGGATTGAGCTTTTCGATTTCCGCTATCGCATCGTTAATGATTTGTCCGACGTTCGCGCCTTCCGGCAGATTCAGTAGATGCCCAAAACGCGCTGTTTGCGGTAGAAAGATCACGCCTTCGGCATGATAGGCGGCAGGGTCATCGGCGCGAGACGTGGTACGGCGAGCAGATGCGCCAGCGGATTCCAGTTGCGCGCAGCGCTGTGCAAAGCGGGTCTCGGCAAATAGCAGGAAGATGAGACCAAGCACTGGCGCGGAATACTGCGCCGCAGTCAGCCCGGAATTGGCGCGGAACTGGTCGGCTGCATTCCACAGGCGTTTCTCAAGGGTATCGGTGGCGGTGTCCCGTTCGGAGGGGGCAATCCAGTGCATTCGTATTCCCTGTCAGCATGTTTTAGTTGTCGACAGATGCTAACACGAAGGGAAGAGAGACACATATGCCACTCGGCCTAGGTTGCGGCGAATATAGGCTAAGGCCTACCACCTAAGAATATCAATTTTTCCCGCATAGCGTGTTGAAACACTCTCGCTGATAGGCCGCGCTCTCAGCTTAAATATTGGGCATAAAAAAACCGTTCATGTTATTGAACGGCCTTACTGGAAACATACTTTGCATTAGAAAGTATTTTTCCGATTTTCGTTTCAATACATATTTGCCCAACCTTTATCTTTCCGCCCAGGTTCCGCCCAGAGAGAAATTCTACTTTACATCTGACTATAAGTCATTGAAAAAATGGTGGGTCTGGTTGGACTCGAACCAACGACCAAGGGATTATGAGTACCCGCAAATAGCTGTTTTTCGCTGTTGATTGCCATTCCATAACCCCGCCTGTTTTGCTGAAAATCAATGAGTTAAGCATTTATCCCTTCTTTGTTGTGTTGATAAGTATTCCGGTTTATACTGCATTCGTGGTGACATGGTGGTGACATGGAAACAGGCGAAGGGGGAATCATGGCAATAGTCAAAGCGGTAAAGGTGAAGCTGACAGCCGGGCGCATTGCAGAATTACAATGCCCCAAGGATAAAACGCGAACCTACCTATGGTGCGATGAAGTGAAGGGGCTGGGCATTATTGCGACCGCTGCCGGTGCAAAGTCCTACATATTCCAAGCCAAGGTTAAAGGGCAATCCATGCGCCTGACTATTGGTGACGTGGGCGTGTGGAGCATTGC
>JAYUYT010000148.1:0-3384 GCA_043752345.1 Nitrosospira sp. | reverse complement strand
ATTTTGCCGGGCGCAAATGGTCCAGAGAGTTGATTGCGGAATTACCGCCAGGCTGCGATCCTTGCGGCGAGAATGGCGAAATTCACACGATCGTCGTGAACGGCCCCATGTTCCGCGAACCGATCCCGGTCAGCGTTGCCGCGACCATTGAACGGAACGGGTTTGCATACGCAGACATCATTCCGCTTTAGGGAACCACTGAACAAGTCCCACGCGGGCGGAGGACTTGTTCAGTGGTTCCTTAGCCTTGCTTGCGGCTTTTTTCAATCAGGTCATAAGCGACCTGCACTTCCTGTGCCTGCTTGGTGGCCACGGCTATCATGTCTTCTGGCAGACCCTGGCCCATCAACTTGTCGGGGTGGTACTGGCTGATCAATTTTCGATAAGCCCGTTTGACTTCCTGGTCGCTGCTTTCCTTGCTCACACCCAGCGCTTTATAAGCATCCTCCAGAGCGGTGGCAGAGGTCGCCTGGCCACCGGCAAAATGCGACTGGTTCAGAATCATGTCCAGCATGTGCCGGAATGCCGCCTCATCATAACCGAGCTGACGGGCTATCTCTATCAGCAGATGCTCTTCAGCCGAATGAATGCTGCCGTCAGACAAGGCCATGACAATGAGATAGACCAGCAGCATCTGTCTCAAGCTATGCGTATGGCCGCAAATGGCCATGAATTTCACCAAGCTCGGTGCAAAATCAAAATCTGAATCGGTTCCTTGCTTGAAAAGAGCAATTGCCCGTTGTCTATGTTCGGCAGACATTCCCAGTTTTTGAATGAACTGTTCGACATGCTCGACCTCATTTTTCGATACGTGCCCATCTACCTTGGCCAGTTTCCCCATCAAAATGAAAACAGTTTCAAGAAAAACTGTCTGGCGCTGACCTTTGCTGAGCGGGTTGATGCCGCCCATGCCATAAGCGCTAAAACGGTCAATCATGCTCCCCAGAAAATAGCCGATGAATGCTCCTGAGATTCCGAGGAAGTAATACCCTATCAGGGCGCCAACAAGTTTAAACAAAGTAACTCCCGAGATTACGTGCGAAAGAATCGATTATAAACGTAAGGAACCGCCAACACGATCCGCCAATCAACGCGGTTTGCGCGGGGCGTTGGCGAACAGGCTGTCGTAGAGAGAGTTGGGGAGTAACCTCAGCACACGCGCGACGATGGCCATTTGCCATGGAATCACGGCATACAGTTTTTTGCGCTCGACGATGCGGACGATTTTCTCGGCCATGGCTTCCGCCGACAGGATGAAAGGCATACGGAAAGGATTGTTTGCCGTCATTGGCGTGGCGATGTAGCCGGGGCAGATGGTGATGACGGACACGCCGCTGCCGTGCATTTCCACCCGCAGGCTTTCCAGATAGGCGATGGCGGCTGCCTTGGAAGCGGAGTAAGCGCCCCCACCGGGGAGGCCACGATAGCCCGCGACGCTGGCAATCCCGACCAGGCTGCCGTGCCTGGTGGTGCGCATGGCGCTGATGAACGGCTGGAAGATATTGAGCATGCCGTTGACGTTGGTGGCGAGAATGTCCGCGAAAACCTCGCTGTCTTCGGCGTATTCGGTGAGCGTACCGCGACTGATGCCGGCGTTGGCGATGACAATATCCGGGCAGCCGTGATGCCGCATGAAATCCTGCGCAACAGCCTGCATGGCAACAGCATTACGTACGTCGGCGACGTAAACCGCTGCATCGGGAATTTCCTGCGCGAGTTCCTGCAGCAACTCCCTGCGCCTTGCGATCAATCCCAGAATCGCGCCCTGCCTCGCGTAATGCTGCGCCAGCGCCTTGCCTAAGCCGCTGGAGGCGCCGCTGATGAGAACTGTTAGCGGCATTAAATGACTGGCAGGTGCGGTGAAATGAGCGCCATACTATTTCCTCGCCCTCTCATTGCGCACTTTCACGATCAATTCTTCCAGTGTTCGAATGGTATCCTGCGGCGTGCCACCCATCTTGCCGCTGGTCAGATAGCGGCCATCCACCACCACCGCAGGAACGCCTGAAAGATGGTAATCCTTGGACATCTGCGCGGAGCGGGTTGCCTGGTTCTGCACCGAGAAGGAATTGTAGGCATCGATGAACTTCTGCCGCTCTATCCCCTGCTTTGCCACCCAGTCGAACAATAAATCTTCCTTGCTCAGGTCGATCTTGTCGAGATGAATGGCGTCGTAAACTTTATCGTGCAGCTTGTCCCTGACGCCCAGGGCTTCCAGCGCATAGAAGGTTTTGGTGCCGGCAATCCAGTTGGCGCGAAATACCGCCGGAACATAGCGGAAGCTCACGTCTTTCGGCATCTTCTTCTGCCAGGCCTTGATGAGCGGATGCAGATCGTAGCAGTGCGGACAGCCATACCAGAAAAATTCGAGCACCTCGATATTCTTGCCGCTTTCCGTCGGCCGGGGTTCAGGCAAGACGGTGTAGTCACGCCCTTCAACGATTTGTGCACGGACGCCGGAAACGGCGGCCAACCCCAAGCTGGCAGATAACAGCAGGATCATAAGAAAACGTAGCGGCTTCATTTTTTCCCTCGCGATGAGTCAAAGATTCTGTTCACGTTGATGGCGGATTACTGCGTCCCTTCCTGCACTTTTATCAGGCTGGTCTGAATGCCGTTTTGTTGCAGGGAGGCGCGCACCCGGCTGATTTCAGCGGCATCAGTAAAAGGCCCCACACGCACTCTGTGCCAAATGCCCTTATCCGCCAGATCGACCACCTGGACCGACGCTTCCAGACCCATCATCGCGAGTTTCGCTTTCAGATTATCGGCATCCTCGGCACTCTGGAACGATCCCACCTGAATAAAATAGCCGCCTTTGGCCACAGGTAGTGGTGCCGCCTGCTGAGGCTGCTGCTCGGTAACAGGCTCCTCGGCGCCAGGCAGGATTTTGTAAAATTCGAAGCGCGGCTTGCCATCCGCAGTCTGCGCCGATTTATCGTCTTTGCCAGCTGCCTGCCCACCCTTTGGTAGCAAACTCAGATCGCTTTTCACCGCGCTCTCAGCAGCCCTGTCCTGGGCAACGAACGGACTGGGCGTGTTGCTGATGTACATCCAGATGCCCATGGCACTGATCAGACCCAGCGCATAACCGATAAACAACCCCAACAGAAGAGAACTGCCGCTTTTGCCCGAGGCCTTGGAATTGGATTGTGATTTGTAATCCCGACTCATGGAAATCCTCTATGGAGTTTGTCTGCCTGCTTACATCTTGTCGGGCGCGCTCACGCCCAACAGCGTCAGCCCGTTCACCAGCACTTGCCGTATTGCTGCAATCAGCGCCAGGCGAGCAAGCCGCAACGGCACTTCCGGCACCAGGAAGCGAGTTGCATTATAGTAACTGTGGAATTCGGCCGCCAGTTCCCGCAGATAGAACGCGATCAG
>JAYUYT010000147.1:0-3400 GCA_043752345.1 Nitrosospira sp. | reverse complement strand
GATTTAAGTTCACATTGCCGCTGCGTGCGTTATTTCGCCTTGTCCGACTGGCCCCCGCCTTTAAAAGCAGGACTTGACTGGTCGCCCGCCTGTCCCGGGTGTGGCAGTTCCTTGTGTGGAAACGGGATCTCAGCGCCTTTGGGTACGTTGGGAGCGGGGAGCCGTGGTGTCGGAGTGACTGGGGGCAGTGAATCTCCGGGTTTCATCATGGGTGGTTGAGGTGCAACCGGCCGCGCCTCTTCTTTTTTTCCGCAACCTCCAGCCAGCAGGACAGCGGCAACAACCAGCGGTATGTACTTATTTATTTCACTTCTCCTATAGGGTCTTTACCGGTCAATCTTCATGTCTCAAATATTGCTCGTCACCAGCATCACGATCAGGACTGCGACCAGCATCCGACTACTCCGCCGGCCCTCTGATTTTTACTGATTAGCTGGCCATCTTGCGGCAAGCCTCGGCACAACGACGGCAAGCCTCGGCGCAGCGCTTACAGTGATCCATGTCATGCGCGCCGCATTGTTTGGCGCACCAATCGCAGATGTCCGCGCACAGCTTGCAGATCTGCTTGGCGAACGGGCTGTTGCGGGCGATTGCATCGGCGCATAACCGGCAGATTGCCGCGCACTCGATGCAGCAGGCCGGACAATCATTTTTGCTTTCTTTGCCGGCCATATGCGCGAAACAGTTGCCGCACTCGGTAGCGCAGTCGTTGCAAGCAGCGATGCAGTCCTTGGCGTTCTGGTCCAGATGATGACTCATGTGGTATTTCCTTTGGTTGAGATCGGGCAACATTGGCGCGCCCGTAACGCGCATCGTTTTCGCTCCTGAGCCAAACCCGGAATCCAAGGCATGTCGCCATCCGACATGCTGCCTTTCTTGTCGCTCATTGCCATGCCGGCGCTCGCCTTACTTCTTTCCGAAGATGACCGAGAAAAGCGCGACGCCCAGCACGACGACAAGCAAAGTCGGGAGCCACATCCAGCTGATCCCGATTCCGTCCATGCTTCCGCTCCCCATCATTCCGCCACTCATCGTTGCACCGGTCATCATGCCGCCACCGAAGATCAGCAGCAGCAGGGCTACGACGACAAACGCGATGACAAGGGCTGTCCTGGTTGCAGTGTCCATGGTGTGAGCCTCCTTTGAGAGGGGAAATGTGCGTCCCTGAGAACATCTGTATATATGCAGGCTTTCTTATCGTCTGTACGTTTCCGCACAGAATGGCCTTGTGGCCTGTTGTTGCGCATCATGTCTGGCCCCTCGTAGAATCATGTGTTGGAATCGGGCTTCGCAAGCCATGCTGGCCGAACAACACCGGCCCCAGCTTCCGATAGGCGACCACCATCATTGGCGGGAGGATCAGCCACTGCAGCAGCGGGGTAAGACCAATACCGAAAATCATCGGCATGCTTGCCGTATAGCCCCAGCTGCCGATTTGATAGACGTTGTACCATTCACTCCACGCGGTGAAAGTCATTGCTCCAACAGTGACAATCGCACGCCGGACCAAGGGGAGGACGCAGGCCAGTTCGTTTGCCGGAGCACGATGCCGGCCAGTGCGAACATCGTCAGTGCGATCGCGACATCGCCCAAAGTGCAGTGGACCAGAGACCATGCGACAGTCAAGCAATCCGCTTCAACCCAGATGGTATAAAGCTTGACATGAGCGATTTCCAAAACCAGATTCAGCGCGAAGGCGAGCACTGACCACAGGCCGGCGCGCATGAGGATTCCGGATTTCTCTGCGCCCCTATCTGTTTTCATCTGCACCCGCTTGATTATTAACTGGTGATCTCGCGTTTCATTTTATCGAACTCACCTTGCCCGATCTCGCCCCGCGCATAGCGCTCTTTGAGCATGTCGAGCGCGCTTTTTTCGGAAGAGTTCTGCCCGGAACGCCTGCCCCAGGAACTGGCCAGTCAAATTACCAACGCAATCGGCACCAGCCATGCCAGCAGCATTACCAAACTGCCGCCGAACATCCATCCGCCGTGATCATAGCCAAACATGTCGCGCTCCTTTCATATTGGAAGTTAGGTGCTGTGTCATGACGATTTTCGCGGAGCCTGTTGGGAAAACAGGCCGGTAAAAAGGTTGTATATCGGGACGAACACCAGGCCGGTGTAAATACCGTAGAGAAACGTTTCGACCAGTCCGAGCAGGAAACTCGGCCACGTGAGCCAGGTAAATCCCGGTAACAGTTTCAGCCAGACTTCGTACATACGATGTTCGAACAAGAGGTCGCCAGCCACGCAGATGACGTAGCTGGTCATCAGGAAAAAGCTTGTGGTGAGTCCCACGACACGCCAGTCGAGTCTATTCATGATGAGCCTCCTGCGATTTGGTTTTAACGAATTTATCTGGAGCCTGCTCGAATTTGTCTCTGCAAGTGGCCGAGCAAAAGTAATAAGTTTTTCCGTCAAGCACCGATGCTGCTTTTGCATGGTCCGGATCAACCGTCATTCCGCATACGGGATCTTTGGTGCCGCCGGGTTCGCGTTTGTGATGACCGCCGTGACCATGGCCGCCCATCATGTGTGCACCACAGCCGTAACGCATCATCACAAAGAACAACCCGCCCCATACCAGCAACCAACCGAGGCTTTTCAGGCTTTCCGTTTCCATGATATTTCTCCGAATGGATATCAGTAAGAAATGGTTGTAATGGGTTACGATCGTAATGTTTACTTCGATTGCCACCGGAATGAGCGCGGTGCGTCTTCACCGGCGCGGGTGATTTGTAGCTCAATCGACTGCATCTGCGGAGAAACAGGCTTGAACCGCAGCACCCCTTCGCGGTGATGGCCTCCTGGCAGGGCGCCGTCCCACGCTACCGGCGCGTAGCGTCCACCGGCGCCATCGAGCAGCAACGAAGACTTCATCAGGTCATCGTTCAAGTCCGCGCTGTGCGTGTCAAACACTACGGCGAAGTCCCACGTTTTTGCGTCGTCAGCCACATTTTGCGGGGTGACCTTGACCGTCACGCTGCGTGCGCTGCTGGTTTGGGTGGCGAGATGGGACGCGGCGACGGCTTCATTCCAGCCAAAGCCGCCGTTGTCGCTCAGCCATTCAGCCGGCGCAACCGCGACCGCGGTGAGTGCGAGCACGGAAAATATTAATTTACGCATGATTTTGGTACCTTGGTAGAGGGCGTGAACATATTACTAGGCTGACATCTGCCGCATCATCTGATCGTGCTGCATCATCTGCTCCATCATCCCGCCGCCTTTCTGGCTGGGCCCTGTACTTGGAAAAAGGCACGACGGGCGTCGGACAAAAACGATTCGCACAATTTTCGACATGAACCGCGGCAACTCTCGATTGCGTCATGGCCGTCACTTCTTACGCATGACGGCAACAATGCCGACTATGACTGCGATCACGACCAGCACCATCCATA
>JAYUYT010000146.1:0-19697 GCA_043752345.1 Nitrosospira sp. | reverse complement strand
TGGCAAGTTCGGAGCAGTTGGAATTTCTTGTCGAAAACATATGCCAGTATTGGGTTGCAGCTGTTTTTCCCATAAATCCCAACTGCGTTTTTTAGGATCAACGGGCCGATGTCGCTCATGACCAGTTTGCGGATGGGTATCGGCAGAGGCAAGGGCAGAGGCAGTTGAATCGCCAGCGCCATGCCGATCAGTCCGCCCATCGAGACGCCGACCCAGTCCAGTTGAATGTTGGCGTTGCCCAAGGCGCCGATGTGCTTCAGCAATGCGACCGCATCTGACAGGTACAGCAGGTAGTTGTCATAATCCGCCGCGTTGGCCAGCCAATCGCTTTGTCCACGCCCCACCACGTCCACACAAATCACACGGCAATCGGCTGCCAGCGCGTGTGCCAGGAAATCGAAATCGCGGCAATTGCGTGTCAGGCCATGAACACAGACAACAATGTGCGGGTTGTCCGGCTCTCCCCATTCGGTATAAGCGATATGGCGGGCATTGTTACTGCCACTGCAATCAGTACCGGGGGGGATAGGAAACCGCTTAATGAGCATCGTTATTATTTTGTATCGGAGAATAAAACGGGTGCCGCAGTTTAACCCGGCTTTGATTTGTCAGGGTATCCCGCATTCAATCCTTGCAAGCCACCGCTACGGATCAGCGAAAACGTGAATATGGCTTAATCCGACCCGGAATATAACATGACAGGCATTACGCAAGGTTCCGATTGGCTGGGCCAGCCAGAATCAAAATCTAATGTATGCATTAATGAGCCCCATACAGTCATCTTGGGTGCGCTATACTGGTCATGGTGGCTGGTGAAATGATTTGCTAGCCAGCGATGCGATTGTCAAATATTTGAGGAGAGAAAAATGGGTGCTGAAATGACGGAAACGCCCGATGTGGCCAAAGATAAACTCGTAGCAGATTTAAAAGTAGTGGTGGCAGATGCAGAAGAGTTACTCAAGATCACCGCCGAGCAAGCCGGTGAGAAGGCTGCAGCGGCCCGCGAAAAAATTAGTGAGAGTCTGCATGAAGCCAAACTCCAGCTGACCAAAGTGGAAGGTATGGTGGCCGACAAGACTAGCCAGGCGGCAAAAGTTACATGCGATTATGTCCAGGATCACCCCTGGAATGCGGTGGGGATTGCGGCTGGTGCCGGCCTTATCCTTGGACTGCTGATCGGACGGCGCTAAACTTCCCATCATGGCCGAAAAAGACCCCGGGGGCGAAGGCGGGTTGCTAGATTCCATCAGGAAACTGTCAATAACGCTGGTTGGAGCGCTGCAAACCCGGCTGGAAATTTTTGCTACTGAACTTGAGGAAGCAAAACTACAACTAAGCCAGCTGTTGCTGCTAGGGCTGGTTGCCCTATTCTGCCTTGGCTTGGGAATCGTTTTGCTGGCGGTTTTTTTCGTGGTGCTGTTGTGGGACAGCTATCGTCTTGCTGTATTGGGTGTCATGGCAGGTCTTTTTCTTGGCATGGGAATATTTGCGGTACTGGCATTGCGCGCCAAAACAGCGGAAAACACGAAAATGTTTTCTGCCACCCTGGCAGAATTGGCAAAAGACCGTGAGCAACTCAAGTAAATCCCCATGAGTGCCAGTCTGGATGATATCCGCTGGCGGCGCACACAACTGGTGGCGCGTGCCGCTGTGCAGCGCGGAGAAGTAGCCGTAGTCTTTCAGTGTGTGGCTGGACCGTTACGCAGAGTGGATGCGGCCGTGGCATGCTTGTGTTATCTCAAAGCACACCCGCTTGTCCCGGTTACTGCCTTGGTGGGCATGGGCATAGCGTTTATGCTATCGCGTAACTACACTATCTTCCGGCTGCTTCAGCGCGTCCTGTTCCGCGCTTTTGCTTTATGGCGAACCTATCGCTCAATGGGTGTCTGGATTACTCGCGGCCGGACTGTGTGGTTGCGTATCGGTACAATCTGGCGGAATAGCAGAAGAAACAATCCGTCCACCCATAGCTGAACCAGAAAGAATGTGGAAAGCACTGGAACGTGAAAAAGTATATATTCTTAGCGAAATGCTACAGATAAAAGGATTGATGCCGCTTCTGATGAAACCGCGAAACAAGCAGAAGTGGACCGCAGAAGACCGCGCTGAACTCAAGCAACACCTACAATGCATTTCCCGCCTAAGTCCCTATCTTGCTGTGATCGCGCTCCCTGGTTCCTTTTTGCTGCTACCCCTGCTTGCCTGGTGGTTGGACCGGCGCAGAAACCACACCAAACCACCCGTTAATGCGGAATAGCGCTCTACAAAGAAATATTGTCACAGAAAGGTGTCAAAAAAATTCGGGGCGCCTATAGCGATGCCCGATAGCGTGTCGGATCAGGCACCTCTGCTGTCGCAAATCCCGCCCGGCGCAATCGGCAGGAATCACACACCCCGCAGGCCAACCCCGCTACATCTGCCTGATAACAGGACACCGTTTGACTGTAATCCACCCCCAGTAGAACCCCTAGGCGGATGATTTCCGTCTTGGATAAGCTGATAAGCGGCGCATGGACGCTCAGCTTGTTGCCTTCAACTGCCGCCTTGGTGGCCAGATTCGCCATTTGTTCGAAAGCTGCGATGTATTCGGGCCGGCAATCCGGATAGCCGGAGTAATCCACCGCATTGACGCCGATAAAAATGTCATGGCTACCAAGCACCTCGGCCCACGCCAGTGCCAGCGATAACATGATGGTATTGCGGGCTGGAACATAAGTAACCGGGATGCCCGCTTTGATCCCTTCCGTAGGGACAGCAATGGACGCGTCGGTGAGAGCCGATCCGCCGAATGCAGCCAGATCCACTTTGACGATCCGGTGCTCGCTGGCCCCGTTGGATCGCGCTACCCTTTCTGCTGCTACCAGTTCCGCAACGTGACGTTGAGCGTAATCGATACTCAAGGCATAACACGCGTATCCCCCTTCGCGTGCGATGGCAAGCGTGGTGGCCGAGTCCAGCCCACCCGATAGAAGTATCACAGCCCTAGTCATAAGAGCAAAAGAATGAATTGGTGCTGCGCCGTTGCTGGCTGCTCATCGCCCCGGCCCTTCGCCCCACAGTAGCTTGTGCAGCTGGATTTGTAGCCGCACCGGCAAATGATCGCGCAGCACCCAGGCGGCGAGCGTTGCTGGGTCTAGCTTGCCATAAACCGGCGAAAACAAAATCGGACATATCCGATCCAGGCGGCGCTCGTACATCACTTTGATTGCCCACTGGTAATCCGCTTCATCGCACAGCACAAATTTAAGCTCATCCTGAGGCGTAAGATGGCTGAGGTTATCCCAGCGATTTTTCTCCACTTCGCCTGAACCAGGAGTCTTGATGTCCAGAACTTTGGACACACGCACATCCACCTCGGATATATTCAGTGCCCCGCTGGTTTCAAGCGATACTGAATAACCCGCATCGCACAACAACCTGAGCAACGTCAGACACTCTTTCTGCGCCAGAGGCTCACCGCCGGTAACTGTGACATAGCGCGGCGCGTGACTGGCAACCTCATCCAGGATGGCGGGGATGGACATGCCTTCGCCGCCGTAAAAAGCGTACTCAGTGTCACAATAACCGCAGCGTAACGGGCAGCCGGTCAGGCGCACGAATACGGTGGGCAAGCCGACGCGGCTGCTCTCTCCTTGCAGGGAAAAAAATATTTCACTGACGCGCAAAGTTCTGACCTCGGGTGTCCGTGTAATCTTGTGTCGCAATGAAGCAGGGGGGTGAAGCATATCGCAGGGTGGGGCGCCACCAGCAATCGGTGACTGCCTTACTTTCTATTTACCAGCCGTTGCCTGGCTTTGTCTGCAGCATCGCTGGCAGGGTATCTGGCGATCAGGTTTTCCAGGGTTTTCCTGGAAATGGCGATCTTGTTCATCTCGCGCTGGCTGCTGGCAATGTTGAGCAATGCATCGGGTGCCTTGGCGCTATCGGGGAAAGCCTTGATCAAATTTTGCTGGGTCTCAATGGCTCTGTCGAAATCACGCAGCGCATAATAAGCATTGCCGATCCAATAATGCGCGCTGGGCGACAATTTAGAGGCAGAATGGCTCTCGAGAAAATTCCGGAATCTGCCAATGGCGCCTTGGTAATTGCCGGATTTAAACAAATCGTAAGCTGCCTCGTAGGCTGCATTTTCTGCAGCCCCCTCCGTTACAATAGTAGCAGGCGTATCCACTGCAGCAACCGGGGGCAGCGCGTTCGATTCCGCTCCGGCACCGTCTGCCGGAACGGGGGAGGAAGACATTGCGGGCGGGTCGGGTTGTTCGATCCGCCTCAACCGGCTGTCCAGGTCAACATAAAAATCCCGCTGCCGTTTCTGCACCAGCTCATTTTCGTTGGCCAGCACTTCGATCTGGCCACGCAATTTGTTGATATCCTGCTTGAGCGCCTCAATCTGGGTATGAAAATTAAGTAGCGCCTGATTATCAAGCGCTTCCTCCAGTCTGGTGATGCGCGTGAACAGATCGCCGATCAGCGCCTGCTGATCGGCGATTTGCTTGCGCGCCTCCTTGTCGTCGAACAATCCGGCGTAACCCGGATTACAAACTATCAATAACGACAATAACAGGGCGCGCACGCGCATGGTTATTCGCCTTGGTAGCGGATATCCGTACGACGGTTCTCGGCCCAGGAAGCTTCGTCATGCCTGGTAGCACGGGGTTTTTCTTCGCCCAGACTGACGGCCTCGATTTGGCTATCCTTGGCGCCCGACAAGGTCATGGCGTTCTTCACGCTGTCGGCACGTTTCTGGCCCAGCGCCAGGTTGTACTCGCGGCTGCCGCGCTCGTCGGCGTTGCCTTGCAGCAGCACTCTGGCACCGGCATTGTCGCGCAGATACTGTGCGTGAGCCTGCACCATAGGTCTGTATTCATTCTTCACCACGAAACTGTCGTAATCGTAATAAACACTGCGCTTGGATAGAATGTTGTTCGGATCCTTCAGGGCAGGGTTGAGATTGGGATCGGTCACTGCCTTTGCAGTGGCAGTGGCGGCTCCCCCCGTTTCCGCTGTGGGTTGGGTCGTCTGACTGGCGCATGCTGACAACAAGCCGATGAGCAATACGCTGATTACTTTTTTCATGCTCTACTCCTTTTAAATTAAATTGAGATGCTCTTACTAGGGGTTATCGCATTCGCGGTAAGGGACCCCATGCCGGCTCTCTTATATCACCCACTAGCATTGAGAGCTCTTGTCTTGTCTTACCGTCACTTGATACTACGGCTAATATACCACGCCCCTTTAGCTCAGTTGCGTACAATATCATCTTATCGTTGGGCGCGGGGCTGGGGGATTCGTCAAAGCGTGAATCGGTTAATAGCTGCACCTGACGGGTGGCCAGGTCCTGCACCGCAACATTGAACCTGGTGCCGCTGCGGTGAATAAAGACAAAACTCTTTCCATCATGGCTGTAATGCGGGCTGACATTGTAGCTACCTTCAAAGGTAAGACGCTCGGCTATTCCGGATGCATTCCCCGTTACTGGCATGCGATAGATTTGCGGGCTGCCACCGCGATCGGAAGTAAAAATGATCGACTGACCGTCTGGTGAAAAATTGGGCTCGGTATCAATCCCGGAACTTTGACTGAGCCTTTGCAGACCACTCCCGTCCGCATTTACCAGAAATATCTGTGAACCGCCCTGCAGGGACAGTACTACCGCCAGCTTCTTGCCATCGGGCGACCATGCCGGGGCGCTGTTGCTGCCCTTGAAGTTGGCCACTACTTTGCGCGCCCGGGTCGCGAGCGTCTGCACATAAACTATTGGTTTCTTGTTTTCGAATGACACATAGGCAATCTGGGTACCGTCTGGTGACCATGCAGGTGAAATGATCGGCTCGCTGTATTCAATGATCGACTGGGCATTGAAGCCGTCGGCATCCGCCACCTGCAGCGCATACTTGTTGCCCTGCTTCAATACATAGGCAACACGGGTACTGAATACGCCCACATCCCCCGTCAGTCTTTCATAAATGATATCGGCTATCTGATGAGCTGCAGCACGCAGTCGGTCTGCCGGGACGATCATGGTGTAGTCGGTCAGCTGCACCTGTTTTGCTACATCCATCAGGTAAAAACCCACTTCCACTTGCCCATCCGGCAGGATCACCGTGCTGCCGATCACCAGCGCAGCGGCGCCACGGTTTTTCCAGTCAGGGTAGGCGATCTGCCGGGGATCACGTAGTGCAGGCCCGGTTGAATCAACCAGCCTGAAAAGACCACTGCGCTGCAAATCAGCCGCTACCACTGCGGTGATGCTTTGCTTGAGTTTTTCTTCGCCCGCGAAAGGAACAATGGCAATCGGAATCTGCGTCGCGCCACCACCAAATATTTCAATGTCGAGTGCAGCCTGGAGTGGCGTACTAATCAGCCACAGCAAAAAGACCAGCGGAAGTGTATGACGAGAAGATTGATGAAGCCTCATTAGCATAGAAACGACTTTCGTTATACTAGTTGGTCATAGCGGATAATACTGGATAATGCTCCACACATTACAGGGCTATTCACGATAATGCACCTTAAGACTCAAATCGCGAAACTTGGGGAACAAGGTAGGATCGGGCGGCAGCGGCAACGGCTTGGCCAGAAAAATGGCACGCTCCACGGCACTGTCAAATGCAGCGTATCCGCTGCTCTTCCGCAGCCTCACATTAAGAATGTCGCCACCCGGCAGCAATGTGACATCAAGTTCCGCCACCGAATCATCCGGTATATTGGGCGGCAAGACAATACGGCTTCTGATTTTGGCCATGATTTTTGCCTTGTATTCGGCGATCACGTCCTGCGCCCGAGATTGCGCCGCCTGCTGTGCCCGCTGTTTCTCGAGCGCTTCCTGATCACGCACCAGTTGTTCCAGATCATCGGCTACTCTCGGCTTTTTTTCTTCCGGTAGCGGTTGTTTCTTCTCCACCGGTTTGGGGGGCTCAACCTTTTCCTTGAGCGCGATATCCGGTTTCGCAGGCGGTGGCACCTCCGGTTCCGGCGGTAGCGGTTTTACCACGGGAGGCGGGGGAATCGGGGGCGGTAATGGTTTTGCTCTGGCAGGTGACTGGCTCGGTGGCGGCAGGCTGTCCCATAAATCCACTGTCATACCTTCGGGCGGGTAGCTTTTCCAATTAAGACCGAAAATCATAAAAACAAAAAAAGCCACATGTACCAGTAGCGCCAGTACTCCTGCCGGTAATAATCCCGGTTCAGGGTGTGCGGAATCTCGCAACGCCAGCGCACTCATTTTGATCTGGCGAGCAGCCCGACTTTTTTCACCTGCTGCTGTTGCAGAATGTCCATTACATTCATCACTTCTTCGTAACGTACGCTTTTATCAGCAGCGATCACCACCGGTTGCTCAGCATTTTCTGCCTGTTTCTGCTTGATTGTCTCGACCAACTGGGCGCGGTTGATGGTCTGTTCGCTGCCTGCCTTGTTGCGATCATGCAGTTTCAGACTGCCGTCGGCCTTGATGATCACTTCCAGCGGCGCCACGGGCGGTGTCAGGGATTTGCCTATCTGTGGCAATTCGACCTGGCCGGGGCTGATGAGCGGTGCCGTAATCATGAAAATCACCAGCAGCACCAGCATTACGTCGATGTACGGCACAACGTTGATCTCGTTCATCTGCCGGCGTTTAGTGCGGCGCTCACTCATGATGTCCGCCCCATAAAACCATCTTCATCAGGTGGTTTGCCGCTGCAACACATTGGACAGCTCTTCCATGAAACTCTCAAAACGAGTTGCCAGCCGGTCGACATCGTGCGCGTAGCGGTTGTAAGCAATGACTGCGGGAATTGCAGCAAACAATCCCATCGCGGTCGCAATCAGCGCCTCGGCAATGCCGGGAGCAACATGGGCGATGGTAGCCTGGGTAACATTGGACAATCCACGGAAAGAATTCATGATTCCCCAAACCGTGCCGAACAGGCCAACGTAAGGACTCACTGACCCTACTGTCGCCAGAAAAGATAGATGTGCTTCAAGGCCATCCATTTCCCGTTGGTAAGTGGCGCGCATTGCCCGGCGCGTGCCATCCATCACCGTGCTGATATCCATTCCTGGTTGGCGCTTGTTTTTGACGAACTCGCGGAAACCTGCCTCAAAAATCCGTTCCATGCTGCCTGTCGAGTGGCGCGCGTCACTGGCACTTTGATAGAGCTTGTTCAGATCCGGGCCTTTCCAGAAAATATCCTCAAATTCGTCACTTTGCTTCGTCGCCAGCCGGATGGTGAACATTTTGCGAAAAATGAACCACCACGACATAAATGAAGTCAGCAGCAGCAACACCATTACCAGCTGTACCGGCAAACTGGCGCTGCCAATGAGATGAAAAAGAGACATGTCTTGTGTAACTGATGCGCTCATAAAAGTTTTCCAAGTTTGTGACGCAGTGGCGCTGGCACGCTCACTGGCTTGAGAGTATCGACACCCACACACACCGCATTAACGACAGCGCCAGCCAGCACGGTCTGGCCGCGCAATACTTGCTGGCAGAGTGTCAGGCGGCTTCTGCCTACTGCCGTTACTTGTACGCTTACATGCAACAAATCGTCCAGCAATGCTGGCTTGAAATATTCAATGTTGAGCGAACGTATCATGAAAATTGCCTTGTGTACTTGCACCAGCGAATGAATATCGAATCCCAGTGCCCGCAGCCATTCGTAACGGGCGCGCTCCATGAAATCAAGATAGGTCGAATGATAAACCACTCCGCCCGCGTCTGTATCCTGATAATACACGCGCAGTGGAAGGGAGAAGGCAGTAGCCGGGACCAAGTGTCCGTCACTGATCTGAGTATCAAGTTCAGCGTTCATCGACTGGTACAGCCTTCATTCCCCATCCCACAACTCTCCGCTCAACCCGTTCTTCGGTAATGCCATGCTGAAATGCTGGTAAGCGATGACCGTGGCCATGCGCCCGCGCGGGGTGCGCTTCATGTAACCCTGCTGGATCAAATAGGGCTCCAGCACATCCTCGATGGTCCCGCGCTCTTCGCTGATAGCGGCGGCGAGATTATCCACCCCTACCGGACCGCCACCGAATTTTTCCATCACCGCCAGCAGCAATTTTCTGTCCATTACGTCCAGCCCGGCAATGTCCACATCCAGCATGATCAGCGCCGCATCCGCCACTGGTCGGGTGATATTGCCTTCAGCTTTGACTTCGGCAAAATCACGTACCCGTCGCAGCAGGCGGTTAACGATACGCGGGGTGCCGCGCGAACGGCGGGCGATTTCTATCGCCCCGTCGGGCGAAATTTCCACGTTGAGCAATCCGGCTGAGCGCGTGACGATGCGAGTCAGCTCTTCTACCGAATAGAACTCCAGCCGCGAAATGATGCCGAAACGGTCGCGCAACGGATTGGTCAGCATGCCGGCGCGGGTAGTGGCGCCCACCAGTGTAAATGGCGGCAAATCGAGCTTGACTGAACGCGCGGCGGGTCCCTCGCCGATCATGATATCGAGCTGGTAGTCCTCCAGCGCCGGGTAGAGAATTTCTTCCACTACCGGCGAAAGCCGGTGGATTTCGTCGATGAACAGCACATCATTAGGTTCGAGATTGGTCAGCAGCGCCGCCAGATCGCCGGGGCGCTCCAGTACCGGGCCGGAGGTGTGACGCAAATTCACGCCCATCTCCCTGGCAATAATGTGGGCAAGCGTGGTTTTGCCTAATCCGGGTGGGCCAAACAACAGGACGTGATCGAGCGCTTCCTTGCGCCGTCGCGCCGCTTCGATGAAGATCTGCAATTGTCCGCGAACTTTTTCCTGGCCAACATATTCGTCCAGAAACTTGGGGCGTAGCGCCCGCTCCAGATCTTCTTCCTGGGTAGACGCCGGCGCAGCGGCGATCAATCGGTCAGTCTCAATCATTCATATGGCGTAGACGATACGCCCGCCTGACAGGCAAGCAGGTTTTCATAAAAATGCGAGCAAGCTATCTGCACTACTTTTCTTTTGACAGAAATTTCAACGCCTGCCGGATACCATCGGATACGGCAACGCCGACAGGTAACTGCTTGACCGCCCAACCAGCTTCGCGGTCATTATAACCCAGCGACAACAGCGCATTGAGTATGTCGCTATCGCCTCTCGAAGAAAGCGCGCCACCCGTTGCGCTGGCGGCACCGGCCAAACCGAGGTCGAGTTTGTCGCGCAATTCCAACAACAGACGTTCGGCAGTTTTCTTGCCGATGCCGGGGGTTTTGATGAGCCGGCCGCTGTCCTGGGCCGCCACTGCCTGCTGCAGGTCAGCCACGCTCAGACCAGACAGCACGGCCAATGCGGTTCTTGCCCCCACGCCGGAAATTTTCACGAGCTGGCGGAAAGCTTGCCGCTCAGCTTCGGTGCCAAAACCGAACAACAGGTGGATATCTTCGCGCACCACCAGATGAGTATGAAGTGTGACTTGCGCACCAATGGCGGGCAGCTGATAAAACGTGCTCATGGGCACGTCGATTTCATAACCGACACCCTGCACATCCACCAGCACCAGCGGTGGATGCTTTTCCAGCAACAGCCCCGTTATCCTGCCGATCATCCCAGATAATCCATTAGGACGCGAGCTGATGGCGCGGCAGGTTGCGAGACAATTTTGTCGGTTGAGAGAAAACCATAGCTTGGTCTATGGATGCCGAGCAAGCGGCGAAAATGGCCACAAACTGACCGCCAGCACTCGCGTAGGTTCAGAAAACCGCCTGATGAATTATCTGGGATCATACCAACCGCCCCCGTTTCATGCGATAGCCCGCTGTCGAAATTCCGCCCAGCCCTTGCCCGCCATGCGCATGACAAATAGCGCAGGCAAGCGCATCCGCCGCATCCGCACTGGGACTGCCGGCAAGTTTCAGCAGACGCTTCACCATTTCCTGCACCTGTTCTTTTTTTGCATGCCCGTTACCAACCACTGCTTGCTTGACTTGCAGTGCGGTGTACTCAGCGACGACCAGATTGTTCAGCACCGCCGCGCAAATCGCCGCACCGCGCGCCTGTCCGAGCATCAGCGTGGACTTGGGGTTGACATTGACGAACACCTGCTCGACTGCGACTTGATTGGGACGATGTTCGGCAATGACTTCATTGAGATGATCCATAATGGATTTCAGGCGTAACGGCAGTTCGCCGTCTAGTGTCTTGATGCAACCGCTGCTGATGTAAGCCAGATTGCTGCCGGTTTTATCGATGATCCCGAAACCGGTGATGCGCAAGCCGGGATCTATGCCAAGGATGCGGATTTTGTCACCTGTTGTAAATATGGAACCGCTGAACAAATCCCACGCGGGCGCGGTAGCAGTTCCCTAACCATCAATCACTGCCGTCGTATAGACTTCTTGCACGTCGTCGATGCTCTCCAGTGCATCCAGCAGCTTCTGCATTTTCACCGCATCATCGCCGGTCAATACAATCTCATTTTCAGATTTCATCGTCACTTCGGCTTGCTCCGCCTTGAAACCGGCTTTCTCCAGCGCCGCCTTGACGGTGGCAAGTTCATACGGCGCAGTGATCACTTCGATGCTGCCATCGTCGTTGCTGAGCACATCTTCGGCACCTGCCTCCAATGCCGCTTCCATCAGCTTGTCCTCGTTGGTACCGGGAGCGAAAAGCATCTGCCCGCAATGCTTGAACAGGAACGCAACCGAACCGTCGGTGCCGAGATTGCCGCCGTATTTGGTGAAAGCATGGCGCACATCAGCTACCGTACGCACACGATTGTCGGTCATGCAATCGACCAGTACGGCAGCACCGGCAATGCCGTAGCCTTCATAGCGCACTTCTTCGTAGTTCACGCCGTCCAGCTCACCACTGCCACGCTTGACTGCCCGCTCGACGTTATCCTTGGGCATGTTCTGCTCATAGGCTTTTTCGATGGCCAGACGCAAGCGCGGATTGCTGGCGGAGTCCCCGCCACCGAGCCGCGCGGCGACAGTAATCTCCTTGATGAGCCGGGTGAAAATCTTGCCGCGCTTGGCGTCCGTCACCGCTTTCTTATGCTTAATATTAGCCCACTTGCTATGACCAGCCATGATGCCCGCGCCCCGTGTTGAAGTAATGCCATGTTACACCATCCTGCCTCCTGCGGATAAAGCAGGAGGTGAGCATCGTGAGTACGACAAGTGATGACGGCTTCACGCACAATTGGTGATTTTGGATATGCGCGAGCGGCCGCTGGCGCTGAGTACAATTTTCCACCCATGGCCGGATACTGCCGGCGCAGGGGGACAAAGCGTAAAAGTACCCGCCTGGAAAGCACCGCTGGCCAGCTTGGTCGCGCCCTGTGGATCATACGAAACGTAACTGCTGATGCTGGCGTTTCCGTTCAAAGCATAGCCATTTGGCAAAGCGGGCATTTTGTGCACTATCAGCTCGCTGGCAGCCCGACTCGCATCATTGTTCAGATCAACGAATATAATCCAGCCCTGATCCCAGCCACCCGCGCCCGCACAAGTTTGTTCGTCATCCGAGCTCTTGCACAGCACCACCCTCTGATTCCGCTTGATGGCTTCCGAGCGCGCGAGGAGCAGAGTGGCGAACATATCATTGGCATGGGCAGTCAGCCGACTGCTAACCAGCACTTGATTGAAAGCGGGCACACTGACAGTCAGCAAAATGGCCGTCACAGACAGCGTTACCATTAATTCAGCCAAGGCAAAACCACAACCGGACAAAACACACCTGTCACGATGCATGGTCATGATTTTGATTGCAGCCCCTGTTGTGTGCGGCCACCCCTGCAATGGGGATTAGTTTTTTATAGACTAGGAGCCGGGGACGTACAAATTAACGGGATCACGAATAGCGAAGCTGGTCTGGGACAGATGAGAGATGATGGCTGCGCGGCGTGCTGCTACGCTGGCTTTACGGACAATTGGTGATTTTGTATGCTCGCGACCGGCCACTGGCGAGGATTGCAATCTCCTGTCCCTGTCCGGACGCCGCAGGCGCGGGTGGACAAAGCGTAAAAGTACCCTCCTGGGTTACCCCGCCTTGCGCATCGTAAGAAACAGAACTGCTGAAGCTGCTGGCTCCATCAAAAGTATAACCCCCTTGCAAAGCAGCCACCTTGTACACCACTGGCTCACCGGCGTCCCGGCCCGCATTGTTGTTCTGGTCGGCAAACACAATCCAGCCTTGATTCCAGCTTCCCGCACCCGCACAGCTTTCCCCGTCCGCACTTTTGCAGAGTACCTCCCTGCCATTGCGTTTGATGGCTTCCGATCTTGCCAGAGTCAAGGTGGAGAGCATATCGTTGGTATAGGCAGTCAGGCGGTTGCTGGTTATAAACTGGTTGAAGGAAGGCACGCCGATGGCCAGCAAAATCGATAGTATTGACACTCCCACCAGCAACTCGATCAATGTCATGCCCCGGCTTGGCAGAATGCACCTGTCAGGATGCGCAATCATGGTTTTATTCGCCATCACTGCTTAAGCAGCCAGTAAGCACGGGTTTTTGCGCTGGCCGATGTTGCCACAGGCAGCGCCGCGGACCCTTCCAGCGCAGATGTCGGATTAGCGCCGATGACGAAAGGTACCGTCATGGTTGCCCCGGGAGAACTGGGGTTATTCACAGTTACTATGCCCGCCACCGGCGAAGGCGATAAACCGCCGCCGGTGATCATGATGTAGCGCGATGCGCCGACGGGTGCGGCATCAAGGAACTTGATGTTATAAACACGAGCCGTGCCCAGATTGGGGCCGCAGACGTTAGGACCCGCTGCGGTCGGAGTATGTGTGCTGAAAGTGAGCACCCCCAGCACAACCACCGCGGATGTCACCACCTGCTCCTTGTCATGCGTCCCGCTACCAAACGCCAGATACCAGCCTTTTTTGGCATCCAGTTGTGCCTGGATGGACGAGGTTGTGCCGTCCGGGTCAATTGCCAGCAATGAGTTCATGCATGCCAGGGGCTGCGCGCAGTTGGCAGTTTCAGATGGCCACCAATTCACATCGGCGGGTTTGTCCTTGATCATGAAAAATGCGTTGTCCACGCTTGTGGTAACGGTGTTGCTGAGCAGCGGGTGCTCGCGGTCACCCGAGCCAAGCAGCACCGCATTGTAATCCGGTGTTACCACCACCTCCGGAGCGAACAGGAATTTGCGATTGGCAACTCCACCAGGGCAGGTAGGGCTGGCGCATCCCAGCGCAGCGATCTTGGTGATGGTCCAGCTTGCTGGCACGGCTGAGCCTATCGTGATGCGATAGATGTTGCCGCCTGTGTCCGCTACGTAGGCGTATTGCGCGAAACCGGAGTTGTCGCGAACGATGGTGACATCCGCTGCCACACTGCGCTCAGTAGCCAGCGTGGCCAGCAGGGCGCCGTCACTCGCGTCCAGCACGTACACCCCGTTGCCTTTGGGTGCGGTGCAGGTATTGGGTTCGGCATCTTCGCAGGTATCGTAACCGCCGCCCATGATCAGCAGCGGCGTATTGCCCGCAGCATATCCCGCTGCCTTCACCACCTTGGGCGCTGACCAGGTTTGGCCGATGCCGGCGAAGTCGATCGAACTGCAGCCGGTATCATTGGTCAGGTTGGGGCAGCCTTTGCGCCATTTCAGGCTGGGGCTGGTCGGGGTGCTTACATCGAATGCATACAGCATGCGCCCGCCGCGCCGTTGCGTGGCGTAAATCCACACGGTGCTGATGGCGCTATTCTGATATGCAACTACCGACCCATCAAAAAAATAGGGTTTGGGCTGCGCTGCTGGCGTGGTCGCGGGCAGACCGGGATAGCTCACCGTCGGATTGTTGTCATAAATCCGCTTCAACCTGCTGTAATGTTCCGGCGCAACAAACGACCACAATTCACTACCCGCCGGATAGACGCCGATACTGGCGACCTGGTTGCCGTTGACCGCATGCAGCATGCCGTCGTTGGCGCCATAAAACACCACCACGCCGGTGGAGCTGCCGTAATCCACTGCCACCGGGCGCGAATGCACCACATCACCATGCGCCGAAGGCCTCATTTCCGTGGTGCTGGCATTGCCGTTCTCGTTTTTGGTATCCGTCCCACGTACCCAGTTGATGATATCGGTACGCTCCGTACTGTTTGCCGCAGCGAGCAAAGCCTGGGTGATCGCGCCATTGGCGTTATTGAAATCGGTCAAGCTCGCGCAGCTAGCTGCATCGCAGGTTTTCACCATGCGATCCACCGGTGCTAGCGCCCGCAGCTTGTAAGCCGCTGCACCTTTTTCCACAACATCGCCATCCGGGTAGTTGGATATCTCCGAGTTGGCGATAGCCGTGCATGAACCTTGCGGGTTGAACGCCCAATAGTCATCTACCACAGTAGGCGTCCAGAAACTGCGTGCGCACTGGGTAAGGAAGCCGGTGTTGTTGTTGATCGCAAGATTGCCATCCGCATCCACCAGATTCAGCACTATCCTGCCGCCCGACAGGCTGGCCTTGAACTGATACTGTTTCAGGTTGCCGTTCCAGCGCGGCGCGGCATTAGCGTCAGGGCGGAAAATGCCGATAAACACCTGGTTGAGGTAAGTCCCTTGCGTGTTGACGCTCACCGGCAGACTGGCAGAAACGAAGGCACTGTTGACTGCCTGGACTTCACCAAAAATCTGGTTGAGGGCATTAGTGATCTGCGTGCTGCCGCCATCGTCGTCGTCAACGACAACTTTAAAGTATTTCCCCTTGCCCACGTTCGCCATGCTTTTGAGCAGAGCGGTGAACCCCGGCCCTTGACCCGTGCTGACAGGGTTAACATCAATCGTATAAGTTACCACCTTGGTCGGGGCTATAGTCGCCATGAAGCGCACCCATTCATCGGCGGCATTGGCTTGGGATCCGCTGGGCGACAGGGTGATTTGCGTCGTGCTGCCACCCGCGGCTGTCAGTTTGGCATTGGCGGTGGAGGTGTCGGAACTGTTGTCCTGTACCGCGCCGTTGCTGATGTAGATAATGAAATTCTTCTGACAACCTGAGTCCACCGGATTCTGATAGGTTGCGCTCGCCGCAGAAGTGAAGGCGTTGCCGGTCAAAGCATAAACAGCATTGGACGGCAGGTAGCCCGCTACCGAGTTGCTGGCATAGTCCCGTTTGGCCTTGTTGTGACCTGCATAGGCATTGACTCCGGAAAAGTAGTAATAGGCTTCCGCCATCGTCAGCCCAAGCTTGCCACCGTTCGACTTATCATTATTTACATGCAGGCTGTTGACCAGGCTCTGGTACAGCGGCTTGTTGCTGGCATTCATCAAACGCAGCGCAGCACGTACATAAGCGCCATCCGGATTGCTGTTACCGGCACCGGTCTCGCTGAACATCATCAAACCGACCTTGAACCGGTCTTGCGCCAGCCCGCTCAATACCGATGCCAGTGCCGCCCTTTCGTTGTTAAATGCGGTACTCCAGTTGGCGGTGTTGTCCATGATGATCAGCACATTGGGCGCATCCGCTGCGGTCGGTGGTGTAGCTCCGACAAACAGGTCGATATCTTCCGCCAGGGTGGCAGTGCTGACAGCGATCAGGATGGCTGCCAGCAAGTTCTTTTTCCAGAGAGATGACATTTTTTTGATTCCTTGGTCCGTGCCTTACGGATTCGGACAGATGGATGCGTTATATTGACTTTGCGTAAGACGCTGGTTGATGCCTTGCTTGACTATCACCGCGGCACCTGTTGCCTGGCTGGTAACGGTGGCGGTAATCTCCCACAAGGTTAGATAGTTGCTCATGTTGGAAATATTTGAATTCACTCCGCTGAGGGCCGCGGTATCGACCGGGGCCGGTGGAGCCTGGATGCAGGCGGGTGCTGCCACATTGACCACGTAATCGATGATGTTGTCCTGATCGATATCGACATTGATGGTATCTGCGGCATTAATGGTGCTGAAGGAGCCATTGATGGTCTGCTCAATGGCCAAGTTTGCCGCTGCAACGGCTTCGTTGCGGAACTGCATGTTGCCCACTGCTTTGAGATTGCCGCCGCTGAGCGTGAAAGCCGAAATAACCAGCAGCGTGACCATGACCAGCATGATCAGCCCGACTATCAGGGTAGCTCCGCGCTGGCTGGCAGCAAGGTGCATGTGTTTCATGGCGCCACCCCTGTTTTATCCCTGCGGCTGGAGGGGTTGACCAGGCGTATGTAGCTGGAATAGGCATGGCGCTTGAAGCCATCGTTAAAAGGTCCCAGCACGGTTGCGCCGAGCGCATAAGTTTTACTGTCGGTGTATCCCGCTGAAGCCTCCAGATTGCGTGCCAGCACATGGACTTGAACCGCCATGACGTTAGCCCAGTCAGTGGCAGTACAGGCCACACAATTTTCGAATACGTCCGCGCCGCCATCGTTGTCGGTATCCCGGCCATACTCCAGTTTGAGACTCTGCACCCCATCTATCAGCGCTTGTGCGCTCTGCATAACCACGCTGCCACCGGAGAGCCCCAGATCAGCGCGCACCAAGGTGGGGATGCCGTCGCCTGCGATGTTGGCATAATTGCGTACGTAGAAAATGGACGTGATCAGCTTGCGTTTATCGGCGGGCGTCGTACAGTTTTTCTGGTACAGCGTTGCCCCTGGTGTACCTAACACCGGTTTGCTGGCGGCACTGGCAATATAATTGGCGTGACCAGTATTCACACAACCCTGGGTTTGCAGATAAAGCTTGTTCGCGTTATAGGCTTCGCAACTTGCATCGTCCGCCACACAGGTGGCGGCATGGCGCACTACCAGAGCATCGGAATCCGGCTGAGGACTGGTGACGCAACTCGGCAGACTGCCTGCCACATAACCCTGTACCGGTATCGCATAGATGTTGGCGATGTAAGCTGCATCCCAACTGGAAAACGCGGCGCAGGGATCCGGGATGGCAGTGGGGGGAGTGACGGACGGCAGGGGTGGCACATACGCACCCCAGAAACCGGCATGCCATAGCTCCTGCTGTAACGCCTGGATGGTAAAGCGACCATTTTCAATTTGCCGGTTCATTTTTGCCAATTCCGCATTGTTCCGCGACAAGTTTAGATAAAGTGTCAGCACTGCCGTCATGATCAGCAGCCCCAGCGTGATGGCAACCATCAACTCGACCATGGAAAAACCGGCTTGACGACAGCGTGCGCCACGATCTGATCGGGTAACGCTCGTCATCAGATCATGCTGATTCATGGCGTCCCCAGATTGGCGACACGCACAATGGTACTTATGGCACGCCGGCATAAATCGTTGATACAACTCGACCCGGCCGCACCGTTATAAAGACCCGCGCCACAGGCTGAAGCAGGCGCTGAAAGCGGCGTCAAACCTTGCCAGATCACGGTAATCTGATATTGATCCGCACCCAGATCCTCAATACAGCCACGCGCGCCTATCATGGCACCCACGTTATTTGACCCCGACCGCTCAGCCGCACCCTTCAGCGCATTGCTCCATTGACATGTGTCAAAGCCTTGGCCACCACCGGCACAAGTGGCAGGTTGGGCGTCTCCGGTTCCCAGTGGACTGGCGGAACCGGTTGCATAGCTCACGGCGTTTTTACGATTGGCGCCCATCCGGTTGGCCATGTCCTCCAGCAGCAGCGATGCCTGTGTCCGCTGATACGCCTCGACTTCGGAGGATTGCAGGCGCATCTGCAGACCCGCGAGCCCCAGAAGACCAACTGCCAGAATAACGATAGTTACCAGAATTTCTATCAGGGATACTCCCCGCATCGAATATGCCCCGATTGGCGTAGTGTCCATGTTGCGCATCACCACTTTGCTGCTGGCGTTTTGACCCCTTCATTGTTGAGGGTCAGGACGCCATCATCCGTTTGTGATCCACTCGGCGTGAACGTGATGGTGTAGGAAGGCACAGCGCCGGCTCCCAGCGTAATGGCATAACTGTAGCGGGCGCTGACATCGGCTGGCAGGCTGTAGCCGCTGGACTCCAGCTCTATTTTGCTGACATAACTGCGGTTAGCCAGCAGGAACTGCTGCTGGCGATTGGCAATATCCATCATCTGCGCTTGCGCCGCCACACGGTTTGCCTTGACGACATGTTGCGTATACGACGGGTAAGCGATGGCAGCCAGGATACCGACGATCATGACCACGACCATCAGTTCGATTAAAGTAAAGCCGCGTTGTTTGGTCTGTTCCATTATGCTTCCTTTTTTCACGCTTGAAATATAAGGGATACACTTGGCAAACCGCCAGATTTACCCGATAAACGGCGGATTTAATGGAATGAACGGCAGAAAAGAGATGAATCAGGATATTATTGTTATCGGCGCAGGCATTATCGGCTTGGCTACAGCGGAGCGATTGCTGGCACAGGGTGCGACGGTAACCGTGCTGGAGCGCAGCGAAGTCGGACAGGAATCATCCTGGGCGGGCGGGGGCATTTTGTCACCATTGTGCCCGTGGGATTATCCGGATGAAGTGACGCGCCTGACCAGCTATAGCGCCGCCTTGTTCGCCGCCTGGGCAGACAGCTTGCATGCAGCGAGCGGGATCGATCCGGAATATGAGGCAAGCGGAATGCTGGTGCTGCCGCCGTTTGATGCACATGCGGCACAGCAATGGTGCACAGCACATGGGGTGAAGGCAGAGAGAGCTTCCCGTGCCGCCGCGTTTGCCACCCCCCTAGTGGAAAAAGAAACTGGCGAAGAAAATGACGCGCTGCTGCTGCCGGAAGTAGCGCAGGTGCGCAATCCACGCCTGCTGCGCGCCTTGCGTAAACGGGTGGAAGCACTCGGCGGACGCATTATCGAGCACTGCGCCGTGCACGACATTGTC
>JAYUYT010000145.1:0-20040 GCA_043752345.1 Nitrosospira sp. | reverse complement strand
CCGAGAGACTTTTCGCAGAGAGTCGTATTTTTCTGATTTGGCGTTGGGTGTTATCAGCGGCTTGGGGCCAAAGGGCTATGAGTTGGCTTTGGAATATGCCTTAACAGCCCGTTAGGACAGTAAGCCAACCCAATAATTCAAGCTGGTGCATGTAGATTGACCTACTGCCGATACGAACAAAGATCATTGATGCAGCGAACACGGAAGTTATGTCACCCCCCCCTTCTTCATGAACAAAATTGGATGCCAACAAATTATGGTTGGTAATGATGCCAGAAAGCGAAGTTTTACTTCGGGAGACTTGTGATGGATTTGAGAAAGTTAAAAAAACTGATTGAACTGGTTGAAGAATCGGGAATCGGTGAATTGGAAATTACCGAGGGCGAAGAAAAGGTTCGCATCAGCAAATCAGGATCGGGAGTACAGAGTTATGCAACTGCACCGTTGGTTCTGCCACCAGTCGCTGCTGCGCCCGTCGCCTCCATACAAGAAATGGAGGCCGCAGCCAAGGCGGCATTGCCAGATGGCCATATGGTGAAATCGCCGATGGTGGGCACATTTTACCGATCCTCTGCTCCTGGCGCCAATGCATTTGTGGAGGTGGGGCAGACGGTGGAGGTAGGCGACACTCTATGCATTATCGAGGCGATGAAGTTGCTAAATGAGATTGAATCGGACAAGAGCGGCGTGATCAAGGCAATTCTAATAGAAAACGGTCAGCCAGTAGAATACGGCGAGCCATTATTCGAAATTGAATGATAGTTGCTGATTTCTACCTCCTAGCAGCGAGAAGTCAGGAGAAATAGCCGGCACTTCCGCAACTTAACAAAAAATTTCATAGACAAACATGTTCGAAAAAATTCTTATAGCCAATCGTGGCGAAATCGCTCTGCGTATCCAACGGGCATGTCGCGAGATGAACATTAAGACGGTGGTGGTGCATTCCGAGGCAGATGCCGAAGCCAAGTATGTAAAACTTGCCGATGAATCTGTGTGTATTGGACCGGCGCCATCAGCTCAAAGCTATCTCAATATTCCGGCCATCATCAGTGCAGCAGAAGTGACTGATGCCGAGGCCATTCACCCCGGTTACGGTTTTCTCTCTGAGAATGCTGATTTCGCTGAGCAGGTCGAAAAAAGCGGTTTTGTCTTTATCGGCCCGCGGCCTGAAACCATTCGCATGATGGGCGATAAGATTAGTGCAAAAAATGCGATGAAAAGGGCCGGCGTGCCCTGCGTCCCGGGATTCAACGGGGCCTTGCCTGAATCGGCTGAAGAGGTCAAAAAGATCGCCCGTACCATCGGTTATCCGGTCATCATCAAGGCATCGGGTGGCGGCGGTGGGCGCGGTATGCGCGTGGTACACACCGAGGCGGCACTATTGAATGCGGTTGTCATGACGCGCAATGAAGCCCAGGCGGCGTTTGGCAACCCCATGGTCTACGTCGAGAAATTTCTGGAAAACCCGCGTCATATCGAGTTTCAGGTGTTGGTTGATGAGCATCGCAACGCGGTACACTTGGGAGAGCGCGACTGCTCAATGCAGCGCCGCCACCAGAAAATTATCGAGGAAGCGCCGGCCTTCGGCATTACGCCCCGGCAGCGCGACAAGATTGGCTCGCGTTGCGCCGATGCTTGCCGCGCCATCGGCTATCGTGGCGTAGGTACGTTTGAATTCCTATTTGAGAATAACGAATTTTACTTCATCGAAATGAACACGCGGCTGCAGGTCGAACATCCCGTTACTGAAGCGGTGACCGGGATCGACTTGGTGCAGGCACAGATTCGTGTTGCTGCTGGCGAGAAACTGAGTTTGCGCCAGCGCGACATCGTGCCTAAGGGGTATGCGATCGAGTGTCGTATTAATGCCGAGGATCCTTATAAACTCACACCATCTGCCGGTCGCATTACCCAGTATCATGCTCCAGGTGGACCCGGCATTCGTGTCGATTCCCATATTTATCAACATTATATGGTGCCGCAATACTACGACTCCATGATTGGTAAAGTAATTGCCTATGGAGACACCCGTGACCAGGCTATCGCGCGTATGCGTATCGCGCTGTCCGAAATGGTGGTTGGAGGCATAAAAACGAATATTCCATTACACCTTGATCTGTTGTCCGATGCGGCTTTTCTGCGTGGCGGCACCCCTATCCATTATCTCGAGCAGAAACTCGCCAATCACAACAAGCTGGGTTAAAGCACAAAATTTCGTGCCCCGCAGGCAATAAATACATTCATCATACATCAGTCGGGTGGGTTAGTTTTTCGCTGGCAGATTTTATCCGTACTTAAGAATATGTCCTGGATCTCCCTCACCCTAGAGACCGATGCCGCGCACGCCGAAATTCTGAGCGATGCATTGCTCGAGCTGGGCGCACTGTCGGCGGATATACATGATGCTGCTGCCGGCACGGAAAGGGAGCAACCCTTATTTGGCGAGCCTGGTGAACTTCCTGAAAAAATTTGGCCGGCAGCAGAGATTACTGCGCTGTTCGATGCGGATACGGATGTGAGCGCCGTTATGCGGGCCGCAGTGCAAGCAGCCGAGCTTGTCAGCTTACCCGTCTACCGTTTGGCGGAAGTGTCGGAGCAGGACTGGGTGCGGCTTAGCCAAGCGCAATTCACTCCGATCCAGATATCAGCGCGATTGTGGATTGTCCCAAGCTGGCATCAGATACCTGATCCCACCGTTGTCAATCTGATACTCGACCCAGGGCTGGCCTTTGGTACGGGCAGCCACCCAACTACGCAACTGTGCCTTGCCTGGCTTGACGAAAACCTGCGAGGCGGCGAAGATGTGCTGGATTATGGTTGCGGTTCTGGCATTCTTGCTATCGCTGCGCTGAAGCTGGGCGCAGGTCATGCAGTGGGAATAGACATAGACCCCCAAGCAGTTGTGGCAAGCCACGACAACGCGCTACGCAATCAGCTGGATCAAGTGCAAGCGGAGTTTTACACGCCTCATTCTGCGTCTCAGGCAACTCTGGCCACTGCAGCCTGGGCGGATGTGGTTGTCGCCAACATCCTTGCCAACCCGCTGATCGTACTTGCCCCATTACTGATGAGCATGACCCGTAAAGGTGGGCATATCGCGCTTTCCGGCATACTCAGAGATCAGGCGGAAGAAGTGGCGCGCATCTACCGGCAATGGTTTGAGATGCACATCGCAGGAGAGCAAGAGGGGTGGGTGCTGCTAACGGGGACGAGAAAATGAAATCAAGTTATTCGCAAGACCGGAATCATGGCACTGGTAACCCGTTGTCCTAATTGCGCCACCACTTTCCGCGTGACCGCTCAGCAGTTACAGGCGCATGGCGGGGATGTGCGATGTGGACACTGTGCACAGGTGTTTAACGGCTTTACCACCTTGGCTACGGTGCAGGAGCTGGAGACCGATGGTCCAGCCAAGACTTCGGGTTCGGATGCAGGAACAGATGGCCCGCTTGCGCCAAGCCTGCCTGATCAAACGGCATCACCACCTATTCTTCCCCATAAGATAACAACAGGTGACGCAGCATTCGGTTCCATATCAGCGATTACGCAAGAGCCTGCTGCAGAAGTTTTGGACACGACCAGTGCAACGCTGGAACACTACCCTTACGATATCGTACAACCGCGCAAGAGCCAGCGTGGCTGGGGTTTTGCCAGTCTGTTTGTATTGCTCCTGTTAGCAGGGCAAGCAGCCTATTCCTATCGTACCGAGATTTCCATTCTTGCGCCCGCGACGCGGCCATACCTGGAGCAATACTGTGAATTTTTGCATTGCACTATCCCGCTAGCACAACAGGCGGAGTTGCTGAGCATCGAATCATCTGATTTACAGGCAGATCTCACACAGAATAGTGGTGTCGTTATTCTTACTGCCACCGTACATAACTACGCCCCATTTCCGCAAGCATATCCCGCACTTGAACTGACGCTTACTGACATCCAGGATCAGCCGCTTGCAAGTCGCATCTTCACCCCCACCGAATATCTCGGTGGAGACGTGAGCCCAGTCCAGACAATTGCGTCTGCTCAGGAAATTGGCATCAGACTCCATCTTGCTAGTAGTGATTTGAACGCAACAGGATATCGGCTGTTCTTGCTTTACCCCTAGCTTCTTAAAAGGCAATACTTCGGTAATAATACAACAGCATTGAAAGCTAGGAACTCGATTATGGGGCTGTACTGGAAGCGCAATTAGATTAGAATCGACATCCTGTCAAACCAAGTACCGATTCTTTCAGCAGAATGACATCTGAAACCCTGGTTGAAATTAATGACCTGAATTTCTCTTACGATAAGCATGCCATCCTGAAGGGCATTAACATGACCATGCCGCGCGGCAAAGTCATCGCCATCATGGGTGGCAGTGGTTGCGGTAAGACCACATTATTGCGGCTGATCGGTGGCGCGGTTACACCCTCCTCGGGCTATGTCAAGATTGCCGGGCAGATAGTGCACGAACTTAGCAGAGACGAACTGTTTCAGATGCGGCGCAAAATGAGCATGCTGTTCCAGTTCGGTGCGTTATTCACAGATCTGTCGGTGTTCGATAATGTGGCATTCCAGATGCGGGAACATACCAATTTGCCGGAAGCCGTAATCCGCGATCTGGTACTGATGAAACTGCATGCAGTTGGTCTGCGTGGCGCACATAAACTAATGCCGGCGGAGCTCTCGGGTGGAATGGCGCGACGGGTAGCGTTGGCCCGGTCGATTGCGCTGGATCCATTGCTTATCATGTATGATGAGCCATTTACAGGCCTTGATCCAATCTCATTGAGTGTAATCGGAAGCTTGATTCGTCGCCTGACCGACGCCTTGGGCATGACATCGATAGTCGTGACACACGATGTGCAGGAGTCGTTGAAAATTGTCGACTACATTTATTTCATTTCAGAGGGCGTAATCGCAGCACATGGCACGCCGGCAGAAGTGCGTGAATCGGTGGCGCCCTTCGTACACCAGTTTGTGCATGGCGAAGAAGACGGCCCAGTACCGTTTCACTACCGGGCCGACTCTTATGCAAGCGATTTGAGACTGGGGAGAAACTTTGCCTAGGCGCATTGTTCTCGGCATCCGGGGCGTCGGTCATCGAGTAATAGATAGTGTTTGGCGGCTGGGTCGTGCTAGCCGCTTTTTCACGCTGATGCTGTTGAAGTCGGGTATCAGTCTGCGGCGCTTTCATCTTGTCATCCGAGAGATTTATTTTACCGGTGTGCTGTCGCTGATCATCATTGTGGTATCGGGGTTATTTGTTGGCATGGTGTTGGGTTTGCAAGGCTACGAGACACTGCAGAAATACGGTTCTGAGTCGGCCGTGGGGACGTTGGTGGCGCTGTCGCTGGTGCGTGAACTGGGGCCGGTGGTGGCAGCGCTGTTGTTTGCAAGTCGTGCCGGTTCTGCCATCACCGCCGAGATCGGTCTGATGAAAGCCACCGAGCAACTGGCGGCAATGGAAATGATGGCAGTGGATCCAATAGCGCGGGTAGTCGCACCACGCTTTTGGGCAGGAGTGATTTCAATGCCATTTCTGGCAGCAATGTTTTCCACGGTTGGCATATTCGGCGGTTATTTGGTGACAGTGGTGCTGATTGGCGTGGACGAGGGGTCATTTTGGTCACAAATGCAAAACGCGGTGGATTTTCGCTACGACATAGTCAACGGGGTTATCAAGACCTGCGTTTTTGGCGTGGCAGTGACGGCGATCGCAGTGTTCGAAGGGTATGATGCGCCACCTACGGCAGAAGGAGTGTCTGGCGCCACCACGCGCACGGTGGTGACTTCATCGCTGGCGATTCTTGGGTTGGATTTTGTTTTGACCGCATTCATGTTTAGAGGAATGAGCTGATGCAGCGGACAACAATGGACTTGTGGGTGGGGTTATTTGTCGCCGCAGGGATAGGGGCATTATTGGTGCTGGCGCTGAAAGTAGGGAACATGGGTACTTACAGTGCAGCACAGAGCTATACATTGATAGGAAATTTTGAGAATATTGGGGGTCTGAGGCCCAAAGCGCCAGTGAAAAGCGCGGGTGTAGTGGTAGGGCGGGTGATGGACATCCAGTTTAACACGGAGACTTTCGATGCCGTTGTCACGATGAACATAGACAGCCGCTATCAGTTTCCCAAGGATACTTTTGCCAGCATCCTTACTTCCGGACTTTTGGGCGAGCAATATATCGGTTTGGCAGCTGGTGGCGACGAGATCATGCTGAAAAGTGGTGATAAAATTATGAAAACCAATTCAGCGATGGTGCTGGAGGAAATGATTGGGCGGTTTTTATTCAACAAGGCATCAGAGAGCAATGGTGACAAGAATTAACGCAGCTTCCCCGGCGCGACATTTATTTCGGGTCGACTATGTGATTAATATTAATGAGGAAAGCATGAAGAAATACTTAGGTGTTTTTGTACTTTTGGCCGCCTGGTTGGCAGTATCTCCCGTCCAGGCGATTGAGATTAGCCCTGATACGCTGGTCGATAATACCGCACAGGAAGTGCTCGCCATTATCAGACAGGATAAGGATATTCGGGCGGGCAATACCGGCAAGATTCTTAATCTGGTGGAAGCTAAGGTATTGCCCCATTTCAATTTCACGCGTATGACCCGGCTGTCTATGGGCAAGAACTGGAACATGGCTACACCCGACCAGCAGCAAGAGTTGGTGAAAGAGTTTCGCACCCTGTTGGTACGTACTTATTCCAATGCGCTGGCTAGCTATCGTGATCACCAGATCAAAGTGGAGCCGACGAGAGTCAAGCCGGGCGACACCGATGTCACGGTCAAAACGCAAGTAATAGAGGACCACGGTCAAGTGCCCGTGCCGATCGATTACAGCATGGAGAAGTCCGCCGATAGCTGGAAGGTATACGATGTAACAGTGGCCGGAGTAAGTCTGGTCACCAACTATCGCGGCTCTTTCAATACCCAGATTCGTGATGGAGGCGTCAGCAAACTGCTTAAGACGCTGCAGGACAAGAACCGGTCACTGGAAGCCAAAGATAAAGAGAATAAAACCGCAGCAAATTAATCATCTATAACGACAAGACATGATTCTGCGTGATGGCAACAGGCTGACCGTCCAGGGGGCTGTAACCCTAGACAATGTCGTCGCGGTGACCGAGCAGGGCGTTGCCTTGTTTGACCGCGACGATTTGGTGATTGACTTGGCGCAAGTGACGGAAGTGGATTCGTCCGCCGTCAGCATGCTGCTGGAATGGCAGCGCAAGGCACGCAGTCACAACCGGCAACTGCATTTCACTAACTTGCCCAACACCCTGAAAAGCCTCGCCCAGTTGTACGGTGTTTCCGAGTTGATTCCTCTGGTGTAAGCCAAAGCGGCTTCCCAAGCAGGCACTCCGCTAGGCGGAGTGCCTGCCCATGACCAATGTTTTCCCCTCTTCCCTTCCCAAATGACTCCGGCAATCGAAGTTAAGCAGATGCACAAGCGCTTTGGGGCAGTGACTGCCTTGGAGGGTATCGATCTTGAAATCAACCCCGGTGAATTCTTTGCTTTGCTCGGACCCAACGGTGCGGGCAAGACCACGCTTATCCATATACTTGCGGGGCTGACCCTGGCCAGCAGCGGTAGCGCCAAAGTAATGGGGCACGATGTCGTGACCGGCTATCGTGAAGCCCGCCGTCTGCTCGGAGTGGTGCCACAAGAACTGGTGTTCGACCCTTTCTTCACCGTGCGCGAAACCCTGGTTATTCAATCCGGCTATTATGGCCTGAAGAAGAATGATTCCTGGATAGATGAAATAATTCATCATCTGGACCTTGCTGACAAGGCCAACACCAACATGCGCGCTCTGTCCGGCGGCATGAAGCGGCGCGTGCTGGTGGCCCAGGCGCTGGTGCACAAGCCGCCGGTGATCGTGCTGGATGAACCCACCGCCGGAGTGGATGTGGAGTTGCGCCAGGCGCTATGGCGCTTCATCAAGCAATTGAACCGCAATGGCCACACCATCGTGCTGACCACGCATTATCTGGATGAAGCGGAAGCACTGTGCAATCGCGTAGCGATGCTGAAACAGGGCAAAGTCGTCGCACTCGACAGTACCCAGAATCTCATCAACAGTATTTCCGGCGCTTCGGTGCGATTGCGGTTGTCACCCGATACCCTGCCTGTGGTGCTACAGCCGCTGCTAAGTAGTCACGATGAGGGCTATTACATTCTGACAGTCAAAGAATATTCCGAGATTGAGGACGTGCTGGCGGCGTTGCGCAGGGCACAGGTGCAGGTGCTGGAAATGCAGCTGCTGCAGCCAGACCTGGAAGAGGTTTTCGTGAAAATCATGGGTAGCACAGAAAGCCAGGAAGCGGCATGACCGGCTTTTACACCCTGTTTCATAAGGAATTGCTGCGATTCTGGAAAGTGAGCTTCCAGACTGTCCTCGCGCCGGTGCTGACTACCCTGCTTTATTTGCTGATTTTTTCCCACGTGCTGGAAGACCACGTGCAGGCGTATCCCGGTGTGGCTTATACGGTTTTCCTGATTCCCGGCCTAGTGATGATGGCGGTGCTGCAAAATGCTTTTGCTAACTCGTCGTCCAGCCTGATCCAATCGCGAGTCACTGGCAACATCGTGTTTGTGCTGCTGTCGCCGCTGTCCTACCGTGAAATATTTCTGGCCTATGTACTGGCATCGGTAGCGCGCGGATTGGTGGTCGGGATGGGGGTTTACCTGGTGACGCTGGGATTTTTCGAGGTGCCGTTACGTTCGCTCCCGTGGGTGCTTCTGTTTACCCTGCTGGGCAGCGCCTTGCTGGGTGCGTTGGGCGTTATCGCCGGCATATGGGCTGAAAAATTCGACCAGCTTGCCGCATTCCAGAATTTCATCATCCTGCCGTTGACGTTTTTGTCCGGCGTGTTCTATTCGATCCACTCGCTGCCACCGTTCTGGCAAAGCCTGTCCCATTTCAATCCGTTTTTCTACATGATCGACGGGTTTCGCTACGGCTTCTTTGGTGTGTCGGATGTTTCACCTTACTTCAGCTTTGCAATTGTGGTGACGTGCTTTCTGGCAGTATCATGGCTGACATTGCAAATGCTGAAAACAGGTTACAAGCTGCGGCACTAATCTTTGCGTTTTTTGCGAATCGGCACAAGGCAGATGTAATTGCGTGTCGAACAGTATCCACCTAAAAAAGGAAACCAGAATGGTCACAGCAGAAAGCATACAGACTCATATCGAAACTGCCTTGCCGTGCGAACTGGTGCAAGTGGAAGGCGATGGGCATCATTTCAACGCCATCATTGTCAGTGCTGAATTCCGGGGGAAAAACATGGTACAGCAACACCAGCTGGTCTACCGCGCACTTGGCGACAGGATGAAGCAGGAGATCCATGCACTGTCCATGAAAACGCTGACACCGGAACAATGGGCGGACAGCAACCGGAGTTAGTGCCGGAGTTTTTCAGCCAAGCCAATTGGCTTGGCTGAAATTATTAAGCGTGAGCCTCTGTAGCCGGCGCCAACGCCCCCCGCATCTTCTGCATCGCTTTGACTTCGATCTGGCGGACCCGTTCAGCGGATATGCCCAGCTCGGCGGCGAGGTCATGCAGTGTTGCGCTGTCTTTTTCCCGCAACCAGCGGGCTTCGATGATATGGCGGCTGCGAGCGTCCAGACTGGCCAGTGCTTGTTCCAGCCCCTCGCCGTGCAGGCGGTTGGTTTGCTTGGTCTCCAGCAATTGTGAAGGCTCGGAACCGTCGGTGAGATAAGCAATGGGGCTGTATGCCTCATCTTCATCTTCCGACAGGGGTTCAAGCGAAATATCGCGTCCACTGAAGCGGGTTTCCATTTCCACCACTTCTTCGGGCTTGACTCCTAACTGTTTCGCCATGGCATGGACTTCTTCCGGATTCATGGTATCCAGTCCTTGCCGCATGCTGCGCAGGCTGAAGAACAGCTTGCGCTGCGCTTTGGTGGTGGCGATTTTTACCAGCCGCCAGTTGCGCAGAACGAATTCGTGAATTTCCGCCTTGATCCAGTAGACTGCAAACGATATTAGCCGTACGCCGCGTTCCGCATCATAATGTTTGACTGCTTTCATCAAGCCAATGTTACCTTCCTGAATCAGATCGGCTTGCGGCAGACCATAGCCTCTGTAGCCACGGGCGATGGAGACCACCACGCGCAAGTGTGACAGCACTAGCTGGCGCGCTGCGTCAATGTCGTCCTCGTCTCGCAGACATCGTGCCAAGCGGGTTTCTTCTTCCTGGGAAAGAATGGGAAAGCGGTTGACAGACTGGATGTAGCTTTCGATGCTACCGCTGGTCGAAGGTATGGCCAAAGCAAAAGTCATCGTATTCTCCTCGGGTCTTTTAGTTTCTTGCTAAAATATTAGCACTCTGGCGATAAGAGTGCCAGTATTTTAGAAAGTTCCCATTTAGAGCGCTATAACCTTTTGAATTATTTTGGTTCTATTTGCCAAAGGTGATTTGCAACCGATAACCATGCTCCCAACCAGCCTAACCCTGCTGAGAATAACAACAGGCTCATACTGTCTTCCGGCGAGAGGTGGTGCAGGCGGAGGTCGAACGCATAGAGTTGCGTCAGATCAGCCAGCGTGCTGTTGATCAAGTAGACTCCTAGAGCGATGATGAACCATGCCACCCCCCCTCCCGCCATTCCCTGGATCGCACCAAAATAAAGAAAAGGGCGGCGGATGAAGCCGTTGGTTGCGCCGATCAACTTTGAAACCTCGATTTCGTCTCGGCGCGTAAGGATCTGCAGACGTATGGTATTGAAGGTTACCGCCACCAGCGCAAAACTCAGCAAAGCAGCAAGCATCAGCACCGCCAATCGCCCCAGGTTCAGCAGCGCATCCAGTCGCCTGGCCCAGTCGGAGTCAAGTTGCACATGTTCAGCCTTGGGCCACTTCTGCATCTCGGCACGCAATGATTCCAGCACCTCGGGAACAGTACTCTTGGCGTTGATCACGAAAGCATCGGGCAGCGGATTCTGCGCGAGGCCATCTACCACATCAGCTAAACCACCACCCTGTTTGAGCTGCTGTAGGGCGCTGTCCCTGGGGATGAACTGAAAGCTTGCTACTTGCACGTGTTGCTTCAATCGTGATTTGATTTGCGCAACTTCCTCCCGGTTTGCATCCAGTGCCAGAAACAGACTCAACTGCGGCGCGCCGGATATGTACCCAGAAAAGGTTTGCAAGTTTCCTAGCAGCATGTAGCCTCCCGCAGGCAGACTCAGGGCGATACCAATTACGGCGATGCTGAGCAGACTGGCAAATGGTGTGCGCGCGAGGCGTTTCAGTGCCAAGGCAAGGGCGTACGAGTGATGCGAGAGCCACACTCTCATGTAGTCAATTCCCCGTGAGCGAGCGTGAGAATGCGGTGCTGGGTGGTACCCAGCAATTCCGCGGCATGGGTGGCGATCAGCACGGTTACGCCCACCTGATGAAACGACCTGAACATATCCATAATGTCGCGCGCGTAATCGGCGTCGAGGTTGCTGGTCGGCTCATCGGCGATCAGAATGGAGGGGCGGTTGACCACTGCACGGGCGATGCACAGGCGTTGCTGCTCGCCGCCGGAGAGCGTGATGGGGCGCGCTTTCTCCTTCCCCAGCAATCCGACTTTATCGAGAGCGGCACGTACCCGCCCGGTTGCTGTTTTGGGATCAAAGTCACCGATTTGCAGTGGTAATAGCACGTTGTCAAACACGCTGCGGTCGAACAGGATTTTTTGATCCTGAAAAACTAGACCGAGATTGCGCCGTAAAAAGGGAATTACTCCGCTTCCAAGCACACCAACGTTCTGGCCATTAACGATAATGCTACCGGAAGTGGGGCGTTCGATTGCGGCAATGAGCTTCAACAGGGTGCTCTTGCCTGCACCGGAGTGGCCGGTAATAAAGACCATCTCGCCCGTCTCGATGGTGAAGGTAATATTCTTCAGCGCATCGTAGCTGTTGGGGTAACGCTTGGAGACGTTGCTGAAATTAATCATTCAAAGGAAGTTTCGATTGCGAAAGTTTCATTTTAATCCCAGAAAGGGAAGTTCGATCCCAAAAGATGTGATGAATTTCCCTCTTATGCCTTATTGCCAAGGACAGGCGCTCATTGTTATGCCAAATGAAATACATAAGTAGAGCCTTGTGCAGCATATCCAATAAGATGTGGGCTGCCTAGACCCGCCCGCCGGAAACAGGCTACAATTCAGGCTTTTAAGCAACTTTGTGCCATGCATGTTTTCCGTGGAATTCCTGTTCAAGCTGAAGCTCCGGTTGCGCTGGTCATCGGCAATTTTGATGGAGTACACTTGGGCCATCAAGCCATGCTTGCGCGGCTGAAGGAAGCCGCTGACCAGCTGGATCTCGTTTCCTGTGTCATGACTTTCGAGCCGCACCCGCGCGAGTTTTTTGCGCCGGACCAAGCGCCCACACGGCTCACCAGCCTGCGGGAGAAGCTGGAGCTGCTGGCTGAATCAGGTGTGGAGCGGGTGCAGGTGTGCCGCTTCAACTTCAATTTCGCAAAAGTCAGCGCAGAGGATTTTATTGCACGTATTCTGCAGCGCGGGCTGGGCGTGCGCTGGATTCTGGTAGGAGATGACTTTCGTTTCGGCGCGCGCCGCACCGGCGATTTTGCCATGCTGCAAGCGTATTCGGCACGGCACGGTTTTGAAGTGGCGGAAATGCCAAGCTTCACCGTGGATGGACTGCGAGTTTCGAGTACCGCAGTGCGGGAAGCGCTGGCGAGCGGCAATCTGGATCTTGCCTGCCGCTTGCTGGGGCGGCCTTACAGCATCAGTGGGCGGGTGGTAGACGGCGACAAGCTGGGCAAGAAGATTGGTTTCCCCACTGCCAACATGCAATTGCGGCACAATCGGCCGCCACTGGCGGGGATTTTTGCGGTGGAAGTGCATGGTGCGGTGGAGTCATCGCCACAGCAGGTGACGCGTGGTGTAGCCAGCCTGGGAGTGCGGCCTACCGTACATGAAAGCGGCAAACCGGTGCTGGAAGTGCACTTGTTCGACTTCGATCAGGAAATTTATGGCCGCCACTTACGCATGAATTTCCTGCACAAGCTGCGTGACGAGGAAAAATATTCCGATCTGGATATACTCACCAGACAGATCGAGCGTGATGTGGAAAATGCAAAGAACTATTTTTCGACTTCAAATCCTGTGCAGGGGCACTGCAAGCAGTCTGTCACATAAACTGAACTGATATCTCATGACCGATTACAAAAAGACCCTCAATCTGCCCGACACGCCTTTTCCGATGCGTGGCGATCTCGCCAAGCGCGAGCCGGTCATGCTCAAAGCCTGGCAAGAGAAAAAACTCTACCAGAAAATTCGGGAAGCGCGCAAAGGCGCAGAGAAATTCATCCTGCACGATGGCCCTCCGTATGCCAACGGCGACATTCATATCGGCCACGCAGTCAATAAAATTCTCAAGGACATCATCATCAAGAGCAAAACCCTGGCGGGTTTTGACGCGCCTTACGTACCTGGCTGGGATTGCCACGGGTTGCCCATTGAGTTGGTGGTAGAAAAAAACCATGGCAAGAGCATCGAGCCTGCCAAGTTTCGCGAGCTGTGCCGCGAATATGCCCAAGTACAGGTCGAGCGGCAGAAGGCCGATTTTATCCGTCTAGGCGTGCTGGGCGAGTGGGACAATCCCTACCTGACCATGGATTTCAAAACCGAGGCCGACATCATGCGTGCTTTGGGAGAGATTTATAAAAATGGCTATTTAACCCAAGGCAGCAAACCTGTGCATTGGTGCATAGATTGTGGCTCCGCGCTGGCGGAAGCGGAAGTTGAGTACGAAGAGAAAAATTCTCCAGAGATTGATGTGGGGTTTAAGGTGATGGATAACGCCGCGTTGGCCAAGGCATTTGGTGTGGAAGTCACAGGCGCCGCTTATGCCGTGATCTGGACGACGACACCTTGGACGTTACCAGCCAATCAGGCGGTATGTGTACACTCCGACCTGTCATACGACTTGATTGAAACCAGCAAGGGTGCGCTGATCCTGGTGCATGAGTTGGTAGCAAGTGCGCTCTCACGTTATGGGGAAGGCAAATTCAAAGTATTAGCTTCCTGTAAAGGAAGGTCACTCGAACGAATGCCTCTACATCACCCCCTTGATGAACGTGGTGTTTATATTGTCTGTGGCGATCATGTAACAACCGATGCTGGTACGGGCTTAGTGCATACAGCACCGGCACATGGTAACGATGACTGGCTAGTCATGCGAAAGGAATACCCAGAAGAAAAACTTCTCAATCTAGTTGATGGTAATGGAAAGTTTTTTAATAGTGATCGCGTCGAATTAGAGGCGATTCGCGGTATGAATATTTGGGATGCTAACAAGGTGGTCATCGAAACACTGCGAGCTAACGGCAACTTGTTGGCCTCTGCCCGCATCAATCACAGCTATCCGCACTGCTGGCGACATAAAACACCCGTGATATTCCTTGCCACGCATCAATGGTTTATTGGTATGGAGTTGGGACTCTATTGGACGGATAATTTCCAGCAGAGAGGAAAGTATCTACGTGAATCAGCTAATACAGCCGTTGCAGAAACTGAGTTCTTCCCCTCCTGGGGGCGAGCCAGATTAGAAGCGATGATCAAGAACCGCCCAGACTGGTGCGTGTCGCGCCAGCGCAACTGGGGTGTGCCCATGCCTTTGTTCATCCACAAGGAAACCGGCAAGCCGCATCCTGATACCTTGGCACTGCTGGAAAAAGTCGCACTGCAAGTGGAAGAGCGCGGTATCGAAGCATGGTTCAGCCTGGATATTGCGGCTTTCCCCGGGGTGGACGCGACACAGTACAAAAAAATTACCGACACACTGGATGTATGGTTCGACTCTGGCGTCACGCATTTCTCCGTACTCAAGCGACGAGCCGAGTTAACTTACCCTGCCGACCTCTATCTGGAAGGTTCCGACCAGCATCGCGGCTGGTTTCAGTCGTCCCTGCTGACGGGTTGTGCCATGGATGGCCGTGCGCCTTACAAGGCATTGCTGACGCATGGCTTCGTGGTCGATGGTTCCGGCCACAAGATGAGCAAGTCCAAGGGCAACGTGATCGCCCCGCAGAAGGTGATGGATACCTACGGTGCTGACATCCTGCGCCTGTGGGCGGCTTCAACAGATTATTCCGGTGAACTGACTATCTCCGACGAAATCCTCAAACGCGTGGTGGAAAGCTATCGCCGCATCCGTAACACCTTGCGCTTTCTTCTGGCCAATCTGGCCGATTTTGATGCACAGAAAGATATGCTGCCGGTAGAGCAGTGGCTGGAAATTGACCGCTACATGCTGGCAGTCACGAAAGAACTGCAGGATGATCTGACGCAAAGCTATGCACGCTACGAATTTCATCTGACGGTGCACAAGCTGCACAATTTCTGTTCGGAGGATTTGGGCGGATTCTATCTGGATATACTTAAGGATCGGCTTTATACCGCTGCTGCCCAAGGCATCCCGCGCCGCTCGGCACAGAGCGCGCTGCACCACATTGCGCATAGCCTGGTGAGATTGTTTGCGCCGATCCTGAGTTTCACCGCTGAAGAAGCCTGGGCACACCTGACAGGTGTTGCGGATGACAGCGTGTTGCTGCATACCTGGCACGAGTTTCCATTGCAACCAAATGCGCAAGCATTGATGCAGCGCTGGACCCGGCTGCGTGAACTGCGCTCGCAAGTGCAAAGAAGTCTGGAAGAGTCACGTGCCCGCGGAGAGATCGGCTCGTCGCTTGCCGCTGCCGTGGAAATTCGCATCAACGGAGAGGATTTCGTATTGCTCGAGTCGCTGGAGGACGATCTGCGTCTGGTCATCGTCACTTCCAAAGCGCGCGTGGTGCAGGTTGAAAGCCCGCAGGAAGAGAGAATTATCGTGACTCCCTCGGCGCATCCGAAGTGTGAACGCTGCTGGCATTATCGCCAGGACGTAGGCAGCAGCACGGATCATCCCACTCTGTGCAGTCGCTGCGTGTCCAATCTTTTTGGCGCGGGTGAGGTGCGGCGCTATGCCTGATTCCAGTCCCGTTTTAGCAACGGCATCCGCTTATCGTCGCCGACTCGTTTCACGATCGAATGCGGATTGGAATGGGCGCCCGGCTTCGGTAAAGCGCCGGGCACAATGAAGCCGCATATCAGCCTGATTCTGGCGTTGGTCGTGCTGGTGCTGGATTTTGCCAGCAAGCGCTGGGTGGAATCTACAGTGTTTCATGGCCAGCAGATCCCGGTGACGGATTTTTTCAATTTGGTGCTGACGTATAACGCCGGGGCGGCGTTCAGCTTCCTGAGCGACGCCTCTGGTTGGCAGCGCTGGTTTTTCAGCGGGATTGCAGCGAGCGCTTCGGTCTTGATCGTTTATCTGCTACGCAAGCATGCGGCGGAGACACTGTTCTGCATGTCGCTGAGTCTGGTGCTGGGTGGCGCGCTGGGTAATTTATGGGACCGCATTACTCTGGGCCATGTAGTCGATTTTCTTGATTTTCATATCAGCGGCTACCACTGGCCTGCGTTCAACGTGGCCGATTCCGCTATTTTTGTCGGCGCCATGTTGCTGATAGTAGAAAGCTTCCGGCATAAGGAGAAGTGACAAAAGGTATTAGCTGGCGGCAGAATTGCGATTCTTGCCTGGTTGCCATAGTACATCTCCCACATCCTGCTGGCGATTCAACACCCGGCATAGCACGAACAAGAAATCCGACAGGCGGTTGAGATACTGGATATTGAATGGCGCCACTGTTTCGATACAGGACAGTCTGACCACGCATCTTTCCGCGCGGCGGCATACGGCACGGGCGACGTGGCAAAGAGCTGCTGCCCGCGTTCCGCCGGGAAGTATGAATTCTCTCAGTGCGGGTAGAGCGGCGTTGTATTGGTCGAGTTGATGTTCCAGGCGCGTGACTTGTGCTTTGCTTATGCTTATACGGCCTGGAATACTCAGGTCGCCGCCCAGATCAAACAAATCATGCTGGATATTTTCCAGTTTACTGCGCACCCCTTCTTCAAGACTCTCTGCCAGCAGAACACCGATGCAGCTGTTGAGTTCGTCCACGTTGCCGATAGCCTCGATGCGCGTACTTTCCTTGCCGGATCGCGCGCCGTTCCCGAGGCCGGTAGTGCCGTCATCACCGGTGCGGGTGTAGATCTTTGTCAGGCGGTTAGCCATGTCGTGCGGTGATGGCCAGATTATGCAACAGCAGGCGCTGGTAGCAACCTTGTTTCACTCATTCTGCTTGGACTTGTCAAGGAGGGGTGGCATGAACAGTGCCGGCAGCGGTTTTTTCGGGTGTCCGTGACGGGAATGGGAGGGCTGTTCCTGCGTTGCAGCGGGTAATGTTGCTGTACCGGCAGCCGGGTGCGCTGAAGGTGTATAGGGTTGACTGAAGAGCGGATCCTGTGGCGCTCTGGAGCGTCCTGCCTGCCCGTGTATAAGCCCTTCTGAACGAGGTATGGGACGCGTTTCATTGCTACGCCCGGAGTGTGACTCAGTGCGTTGTTTCGATTCCGGTTTGACTTGTTCATGGCGTTTGTGTGCGGGAGCGGCATGTGCTGGCTCTGCCGTACGATGCGCTGTTCCTGGCTCAAACCCGGCAGCTATCTCTACCTTGAGTTTGAATTTCAGAAGCTTCTCGATACCTTCAAGCAATTCATTTTCATCTTCACATACCAGAGAAATTGCGTCTCCCTTGGTGCCGGCACGCCCGGTGCGTCCGATGCGATGGATGTAGTCTTCTGGTGTAGTGGGCAATTCGAAATTGACCACGTGCGGCAAATCTTCGATGTCGAGTCCGCGCGCCGCAACGTCGGTGGCCACCAGTGCGCGCACTGTGCCTTGTTTGAATTCCGCCAGCGCCTGAGTGCGTTGCGGCTGGCTTTTGTCGCCATGAATCGAAGTGGCGGTGATGCCATCCCGTTCCAGTTGCTGCGCCAAGCGGCTGGCGCCATGCTTGGTCCGGACGAATACCAACACCTGTTTCAGATCGTGCGATTTGATGAGATGCGCCAGCAGCTCACGTTTGCGGTCGCGTTCGACTGGATGCACCACATGTGTTACCAGTTCGCTAATGGAGTTGCGTCTTGCCACTTCGATCAATATCGGTTGTTTCAGCAGCTTGTCCGCGAGTTTCTTGATCTCTTCAGAAAAGGTAGCGGAGAACATCAGACTCTGGCGTTGTTCCGGCATTAGCGCGAGGATCCGCTTGATATCGGGCAGAAAACCCATGTCCAGCATGCGGTCGGCTTCATCCAGTATCAGGATTTCCACCTTGGAAAGATTCATGGTTTTCTGCTGAATATGATCCAGCAGACGTCCAGGCGTCGCCACTAGGATTTCCACTCCGGCACGCAAGTCTTTGACCTGGGGATCCATATTGACGCCACCGTAGACTACTGCGCACCGGAGCGGTAAATGCTTTCCATAAACTTTGACGCTCTCATATACCTGCGCCGCCAGTTCGCGCGTCGGTACCAGAACCAGTGCGCGAATCGGGTGTCTGGCGGGAGATACGCTGGTGTTGGCATGAGGTTGCAATCGCTGCAGCATGGGCAGGGTAAAACCGGCGGTCTTGCCAGTGCCGGTTTGCGCCCCACCCATGATGTCCTTGCCTTCGAGGATTAGCGGGATTGCCTGTGCTTGAATGGGGGTAGGTTCTGTGTAGCCTTGATCGGCGATGGCACGCAGAATTTCGGCCGACAGACCGAGTTGATCAAACGACATTTGCATTACTCCTAAACCACCTACCAACGATTGTCGGGACCGGTCTAGGCAGAACAATTATTGTAGAAAATCGTATACAAATAAGAGATACGACTGGCTGCGGCTGTGACCGGACAGTAACGCCAAGCAACCATAGGTAGGCATAATACAGCATTAACCGGGAAAAATCATATGAGCCGGATTCGTTAAAAAGCATGACTATTCGTTTCCTGCCCCTTGATGAGCATCTTTGCGTGTTTTTCGCGAGGTAAGCCGCTCCCTGCTCTTTCTCAGAGCCTTTAATACCAGGGGCGCTCCGCCAATGGCGACCGCATCGACCAGACAATACCAGGCAGCGACGCCGCTGGGTGGGTTCCCTTGGGATAGTCCCAGCACCGGTTCTATCGCCGCCCATTGCCAAGTCCCGGCCGCCGTACCAATTAATTCCAGCCAGGTGGTAATGAAAAAAGCCGCAAGATAAACCATTGGTGAGCGGCCTTTAAACAAGTAAATCAGAAAAACACAGAACAGCAAGGCGCCAACTTGATCGCCTTGTTCTGGAAAGCCACTGATTCCCCAGGCTGACCACACGCCACATACTACGACCACAAATGCCGCAATCTTTCTGGCATACCTTAAAAAGAAACCAGAACGCGCGAGTGCTACAGCAGTTAAATAGACCATGCCGTGACCGGGCGGAACATAAGCCGGCACGTTCTCATATCGGTAGGTATATCCACCCATGTAGATGGATGCAAAGTGTTCGCCGGCCGTGGCAAAAGCGACAGCAATGATAACTTGCGTCCGCACTTCCTTATTTTCACCGAACAGCAATGCAGACAAAAATGTCCATGCGATGATTCCCATGGTGTTTTGCTGCTCCAGAGTTCCGCCAGCATCGATGACCAAGCTGATCGCCACACAAACAAATGTAAGTATCGCAATAAAATAATCACGTATTTTGTGGGGGTGCGGAATATCAGCATGCGGGAAATTGCGCAGCATTTTCTATCTCGATAGATTCGAAATGAGAAATTTGGCCGGGTTAGCATTTGACCGCCATGCTAACCGGCGACACATGGCCGTTATTACAGAGTTTCTTGGGGTTGAGCGATCAGAGGTGAAGGTAAGAGAGAGAGTCGCTACTAATTTCTTATCCAAGAAATTGGCAGCTGTTTGCACAGCCGCTGGTGAGTTGAGCGGACAGTTATTTAACAAATGGGAGAGTCTACAGACAAGGCCACTGCCCGAGTCGGGCAGTGGTGGTATTGAGACGGCGGGGATCACTCATCCTCGTCGTCCTCGTCCTTCTTGACTTCCTTGAGCACCATCTTCTTCTGCGTGCGGCTGGCAT
>JAYUYT010000144.1:0-3513 GCA_043752345.1 Nitrosospira sp. | reverse complement strand
TGCAATTGCTGTCAGCGTCGCGGCCAGTTGCGGCTGGCGCAGGACGGAGCCCGCAACGGGGATCAGGCCGTTTCGCAGAAAAATACCTGCGGCTCGTGGATCAGCACGTAATTTACCCTGATAATTTGTCACCATCCCGGCAAAACGCCGGTCCAGCCTGAAACCGTCACGCGCCAACGCGATGGCCGGTGCCAGACTATGCGCCAACGGCAGTTGGCCGTAATTCTGCGCAAGATGGGCCAGCGCAGCAGGCATTCCCGGAATCGCCGCTGACAAGGGACCATTGAGCGATGCGGCAGCGATTGGCATGCCATTCGCGTCCAGATACATGCTGACAGAAGCCTTGCCGGGAGCGGTTTCGCGCCCGTCTATCAATACCTCCCGTCCGTCCCTGGCGCGATGCAGCAGCCACAAACCGCCGCCGCCCAGGCCGGAAGAGTACGGTTCAACTACTGCCAGTACCGCACTGACGGCCACCGCCGCATCAAACGCATTGCCACCTTGCTTGAGAATTTTTTCGCCGGCTGCAGTGGCAAGCGGGTGGGCGGAGACAATTACCGCCGTACGCTCAGAACCGGAAGCTCCCCATGCCGGCGCAAGCAGCGCCAGCAGGAGCAGGCAGAATCCTGTCCGCAAAGAAATTTTCGAAGATTTGTTGAAATAATATTTCATGGACATGGACATGGTTTGCTACAGCGGGATAGCAACCTGCTCACCCGCAACACGGTTCATTGGCGCAATACTCCCGAGCGATTATCGGCAAAGAGGCTAAGCTTCCATTCTACTTTGGTTCGCGAATCTGGCCGGCAACATCCGCATCCCAAAGGTTTTTCGGAATTTGCTGCAAAACCATATAAAATAGCGGCCTTTTTGCCGCACCCCTTTTCAGGAAACAAGTTTTGATCACCACCGCCAATGTCACCATGCAGTTTGGGGCCAAGCCCCTGTTCGAAAATGTCTCCGTCAGATTCGGCGACGGCAACCGTTATGGCTTGATCGGCGCCAACGGCTGCGGCAAATCCACGTTCATGAAAATCCTTGGCGGCGATCTGGAACCCACTTCCGGCAATGTCAGCATTGACGCCAACGAACGTGTGGGCAAGCTGCGCCAGGACCAATTTGCTTTTGAGAACTGCCTGGTGATCGATACGGTGATGATGGGGCATGATGAGCTGTGGCGGGTGAAGGAAGAGCGCGATGCGATTTATGCCAATGTCGACGCCAGCGAAGCCGACTACATGCACGCTGCCGAACTCGAAGCACATTTTGCCGAGCTGGATGGTTATTCCGCCGAAGCCCGTGCCGGGGAATTGCTGCTGGGTGTGGGTATTCCGCTGTCGCAACACCGCGGACCGATGAGTGAGATCGCGCCTGGATTCAAGCTGCGCGTGCTGCTGGCGCAGGCGCTGTTTGCCAATCCGGAGATCCTGCTGCTGGACGAGCCGACCAACAATCTGGATATCAACACCATCCGCTGGCTGGAAGATGTCATCAACGCGAGCAAGAGTACCATCATCATCATTTCGCACGACCGCCATTTCCTGAACAGCGTCTGCACCCACATGGCCGATCTGGATTATGGCGAAATCCGCATCTATCCCGGCAATTACGATGAATATATGACTGCATCTACCCAAGTGCGGGAGCGCATGCTGTCTGATAATGCCAAGAAAAAAACCCAGATCGCGGAGTTGCAGTCCTTCGTCAGCCGTTTTTCCGCTAATGCCTCCAAGGCACGGCAGGCAACCAGTCGCGCCCGTCAGATCGAAAAGATCAAACTGGAAGACGTAAAACCCTCCAGCCGCCAGTATCCCTACATCCGCTTCGACGTGGACGAGCGCGACAAACTGCACCGTCTGGCCGTATCGGTGCAAAGCATCAGCAAGAGCTTCCCCGGTATGAAAAAAGCGCTGCTGCACAAATTCAGCCTTAACGTCGAAGCCGGCGAAAAGGTCGCCATCCTCGGTCCGAACGGTATCGGCAAGACCACGTTGCTGCGTTGTCTAGTGGGCGACCTGATGCCCGATGCAGGGGAAGTGAAATGGGCAGAGAAAGCGCGCCCTGGTTATTTCGCGCAAGACCATGCCACTGATTTTGAAACAGATATGTCGCTTACCGACTGGATGACGCAATGGCGGCGCGAAGGCGATGACGATCAGACTATACGTAGCATACTCGGCAGACTGCTGTTTTCGGGCGACGAAGTAAAGAAATCGGTGAAAGTGATTTCCGGCGGGGAACAAGGACGCATGCTGTTCGGCAAGATCATTCTGCAAAAACCCAATGTGCTGCTGATGGACGAACCCACCAACCATCTCGACATGGAGTCCATTGAATCGCTCAACAGTGCGCTGGAGAAATATACCGGCACGCTGATTTTTGTCTCCCATGACCGGGAATTTGTATCCTCACTGGCCACCCGCATCATCGAAATGAAACCGGATGGAATCACCGACTTCAAGGGCCAGTACGAAGAATATCTGCGCAGCCAAGGCGTAGTTTGAAAAATCTATAGATTTTTTTAAAATCAATAAGTTATATTTCTATAGTGATCTCTTGCTTCAAGATTTGACGTCGCGCTGCTTCACTGGCATCAATGCCGTACGATAACGCTCCCAGTCAAAATGCGGCCCAGGATCGGTCTTGCGTCCTGCGGCAATATCGCAATGCCCGACAATGTCTGCAATGGGATAGGCTTGTTGCAGCACCCGGCTCAACGCGGTCAGCACTGTATATTGGGCATCAGTGAAAGGCTCGGTATCACTGCCTTCAAGCTCCACCCCGATGGAGAAATCATTGCACTGGGCCTTGCCTTGCCAACTGGAGGCTCCCGCATGCCAGGCACGCTTGCTGCAGGCAACGAACTGGATGATCTCGCCGTCCCGGCGAATGAAGAAATGCGCAGAAACCTTGAGGTCGCGCAGAGTCTGGTAATAAGGATGCGCTGCGAGGTCGAGCCGGTTGGTAAATAATTCGATTACCCCATCGCCGCTGAATTCATCTGGCGGCAGACTGATGTTGTGAATTACCAGCAGGTTTATTTCACTCCCGGCCGGACGCTCGTCACAATTGGGCGAAGGGATAAAGCGTGCGCCGTCCAGACAGCCGTTTGCATCAATTTGCATTCGTCCGGCCTGCGTTTTCATACGTTGATCAAGGTTGCTTAATCATTGCCATCATTCAATCCCAGCCGTTCCATGCGGTAGCGCATGGATCTGACTGTGATCCCCAGCAATTTTGCAGCGGCGGTGCGATTATACCGGGTCTTTTTCAAGGCTTCGGTGATGGACTCTTTCTCCAGTTGATCAAGATAATCCTGCAGCGGCAACCCGTCACCAGATGCGATTGGTGGTGCCGAGGTATCCTGCACCGCTTCCGCCGATGCCAGTTGCAGCCCATTCCGGTCGATTTCAGCATCCGGGCAAAGTGCCAGCGTACGCTCCAGAATATTCTCCAGCTCGCGCACGTTGCCGGGAAAAGTGTAATGCGCCAGCGCCTCCAGCGCCGCAGGAC
>JAYUYT010000143.1:0-20271 GCA_043752345.1 Nitrosospira sp. | reverse complement strand
CAGTTATTCAGTTGAAGGCTTGGCATTTTTCCCACCAACAACCGATTGAGACTGACCCCAAAACGGGTGCACAAAAGCGCCAACCGGCGCAGAATCTTACGCAGGTTTATGCCCTGCACCGCATAGCAGCGCATAGCAGCGCATTCATGGCATCACCTGTGACACCTTTGAGGGGAAGTTTCTCCCCAGGCGGCCGTCGTTCTTCATGGGCCTGATCACCGGTTCCACGGCATTGCGGCGCTTGAGCTTCTTTCTGATCGCCACGGTGGCGCCAAACGTGGCGCCGGCAATCCACACCTTGACCGGTTCCGCCAGCCCATGACCCCGGTAGCCGCGATCCACATAGGCTTCTTTCAGTGCGATCCCCGTTAGTTTCTGCACCTGTTGCAGTGATGCCTTGAGCGTGTGTCCGTCGTAGGGGTTGCCGGGCAGCGATCGCATCCCCACCACAAAGCTCTCCTTGCTGGTACTGACCACGTCGACCTTGACCCCGAACTCGTAGGGCTTGTGCGCCTTGCCCTTGGTAATGTACTCCACTTTCGGCGCATGCACGCTGTACACCCTGCCCTTGTCATGGCGCTGTTGCGCGTGAATCCTTCTGGCAATTTCCAGTAATCGCTTGAGTCGGGAGTGTTCCTGTCCTGCTGGTATTTGCTGCGACGCCAGCTTGCGCTCGATGTCGCGGATTACCCGCCCCAGGCAAGTCCTAAGCCGTTTCTGTACCCGTCTCGCGCGCCGCATCGGGCATGGGCATAGCGTCCGTTCATCATGAGCGCGCGTTTTGATACCCGCTCGTAACTCTGACGCAGCTCTATCCCCATTTGCTTCGCCAGCCGTACCAACGCACTTCTGGCCTTGTGATACAACCGGGCATCGGTCGGGAAGGCAATCGCTTTGTCCTGTACCGTGGTATCAACGTTGACGATTGCAACGGAAGCCTTTGATACCGTCTTCGTTTCAATCCCCCGCCACCACCGTGAGGCCCAGCATGAATTCGCAGCCTTCCTCTCCAATGCGGTCACGGAACCGCGTCATTTGCGATGGATTGATCGGCATCTCGTGCCGGAAGTATTCTTCCCCACAGAAGTGCTGCCAGTAGGGATTCTCTACCCAGCGATCCACCACCGTTTCATCCGATTCATTGAAGGCGTGCTGCAAGTAGTGTAGCCCGACCATCAGTCGGATCGGGATGCCGGGACGGCCTTCCTCTGAATACAGCGCACCGAATCGTTCTTCCACCGCCATCCAGTCGATCTTCCCGGCCAGCCGGTACAACGCGTGGCGCTGATCCAGTATCTGCTCCAGCTGCATCCGGAAAAGATCATCACAACCACTGCGTTCTTGCTGCTTTGGCTTCATCGGAATTCACCAGAAATAAGAGGATAATAGCCCTAATTCTGGCAAATTCTACGCCCTTTGAATACCCCTCAACGTCAATATTTATGCGGATTATGACGGCATTTCAGGAGCGACTAGTTATGTCTGCACACTGCTATCGTCTGAATTCGCCGACCCCGCGCAAGCGGCATTTCGTACCGCTTGCACAAGTTTGATGAAATGACGGGTTGAGCACCATATATCACCCTAGTTTGAGAGCCACCTTAATAGCGTTGTTCAATACCTCAATTGCAGCGTTCGCAGCTTTTTGTGCCATTATTTTGGTTTTAATCTGACACACAAGAAGTGCGGCCTTCAGAGCCTCCTTCTCGTCGTCGAGTTGCGATTTCATCTCAGCATCATCAATCTCTCCAGCTAGACGAGCTTGTGCGATCGCTTCCAAAGCGTCCTTTTCATCCTGCAGGGCTTTCTCAACGCAAGACTTTACTTTTGGCCACTCACCTGTAACCACCCCAGCAATTGCGTCCAACATGTCGTCAAAAGTTTGGTCTATATCGAATGCCATGAATTATCCTCCTATATGTGGATTGCCGGTTACTTGCTCACCTTCTCGGGGTTTTTGTCTTCTTCATCGAGTTTCTTGGCGACTTCCGCATCAGCAGCAGATATGAACAGGCGTGTAAAGCGTCCCCTGTCAAGTTTTGCAACCCCTTCACCATAGCCGTTCTTGTCAGCATGGTTTGTTTTATATTTCACCCATAGCTTGAGGATAATTTCTGAAATCTTCGTTGATTCGCTGTTGAGCGCTCGTGCTTTATTGCGCGTATATAAGGAGCGCAAGTCGGTTTCGATCTCTACGTATTTATCTGCATACTTCTGGTACTGCCGATCAGTTGCTGGGGCCTCAAGCAGATCACCATAGAATCGGTCCACTTTTTTTCCAACCTTAATAATCTCTTCGAATGTTGTGGAGTCATAGTCGGCAACGAGCTTTATGGCGCAACCATCAAGAGCGAACACAATGCCTAGAATGGCCAGAAGCTGCCAGACAGAAAAAACATTTCTTTGCACGATTTTCATAGACGCTCTCCTCTGCGAAAGATGGGTACGACTATTGCCTAATGACGCTCGACAGGGTTACAAATCGAGCGGCACCCCGAGAAAATTGAGATACATGCAGTATTTCAAAATTTTCATGTGGGCGCAGCTGCAAAGCGGTGTCCATTCAAAGAAGGAATAGGCAGCACTGTGTCCTGCTCCCAGAATTCATCAATTCTTGCCACCAGCCTGTATAAATATAGACAACAAGTTTAAATATGCAAAAATAATTTCCGGATAAAAACTAAAGTGGTTTCTTAGGATTCTCCCAAGCTGCTCGACTGGGTATGTGTAGAAATTCCTGGCGGCATTACAACATCCGTAAAAAAGAAAAAACCGGCGTGAAACAGGCGCGACAGCTCCGCCTTGGATCAGTCGCCTTTCTTCTTGCAACTTCGAGTACTCTACTTGATGGGATTACGAGCTGAGATTGCGCTCATTTCTGGCAATGCGGGCAATAGAAACTTGAGCGCTGCCCTTGCTTGATTTGCCGAATGATAGCGCCGCATTTGCGGCAGGGCTGCCCGGCCCGGTCATACACCCAGTACTGCTGCTGGAAATAACCAGGGTTGCCGTCGCTGTTGACGTAATCGCGCAGGCTGCTGCCGCCCGCCTTGATCGCGAGCTTGAGCGTCTCCTTTACCGCCTGCGCCAGTTTCTCGCAGCGGCTGATGCCGATTCTGCCTGCGGCAGTTTTGGGGTTGATACCGGCACGGAACAAGGCTTCGCTCGCGTAGATATTGCCGACGCCGACAACGATGTGGCTGTTCATCAGAACTTCCTTGATGCTGGCGCTGCGGCCACGGGTTTTGGCGTGCAGCACATTGCCGTCGAAAACTGCGGTCAGCGGCTCCGGCCCGAGTTGCGCCAGTAGCGGGTGGTGCAGGACGTCACCGCTTGCCCACAGGATTGCGCCAAAACGGCGCGGGTCGGTCAGCCGCAGCAGCGTACCGTCATCCAGCTTCAGGTCGAAGTGATCGTGTTTTTGCGGCGGGGTATTGGCAGGCAGCAGGCGCAGACTGCCGGACATGCCCAGATGCAGAATCAATGTGCCCTTGCCGCAATCGAGCAACAGGTATTTTGCACGCCGCGTTACCTGGCGAATTTCCAGCCCGGTCAATGTGCGCCCCAGATGATGCGGCACCGGCCAGCGCAGATTCGGGTTGCGCACCGTGACGCCGGCAATGCGCCGTCCCGTGAGATGGGGTGCGATGCCGCGCCGGGTGACTTCGACTTCAGGCAGTTCCGGCATCAACTGCCCGTTGCAGTATAGGGATCAAGCAGTCGCCTGCCGCTCTCGGCGGGAAAGCGATAGCGCATCGACGCATCAACGCGCAGCAGGATCAATTCGGGTTGCTGCTGCAGGATCAGCAGTTGCACGCTGTTGCCGTCGCGCAAAGTTATCTTGATTGATTGCTTGCCAACGACGGTTTGATCCGGCGCGTTTGCACTCAATGTGATGCCTACCGCATAGGCTTGCTGCCAGGATTGCACCCAGTGGTTGAATTCGTTCTGGGTTAACGTCACGCCGGGGTTTTGCGGGGTTATGCGCCAGTTCCCATCCTGCTGGATCACCTTGAGATTCTCCAGTTCGAATGCAACTGGAATCTCATTTTCCGCCAGCAGTCTCGGGCTGAGCAGATCGACGGGCTGACGCGGCAGCGCCGCAACGTAGCGCGGCGCAAGCAGATAGACGTTGTCGCCGCTGGCGACATATTGCTCGTTGGTAATGGGCGCCAATCCGCCAAAACTGAACGACTCGTGATCGATGCGCAGCCGCACTGCGGGCTGTGCCAGATCAAAACGCTCCAGCTCGGTCGCAGGAAAACGGCGTGGACTGGTGGCTGCCAGTATCTCCAGTATCCGCCCCACCTTGATCTCATCGGCCCTGGCCTGCAGCGGCAGCATCAAATGCCAGCGCTCCCCCGCTTTCTGCAGCACGATATTCAATCCCTGCCATTCGACGCGAATGCTTTGTGCATTTCCCGCCGGCAGCGACGAAACTCTGTATTCCTGGGTGTCACCCTGTGGCTTGGGTTTGAAATAGACCCACAGCGCCAGACTCACCACTGCGGCAAGCAGAACCAGATTAAGCAGCGAACGGGATGTCATGGAGGTGTGAGCTCAGCCTTTTCTGCGCCGCCGCCACACGATCACCCCGCCTAGCAGAAAAGCCAACGGCAGCACGATCAGGAAACCGATAGCAATGACGGTCAGCGTCGACTGACTGAAGGCCAAGCTGCTGTCGAGCGTGGCGCGCGGCTGAATGGCAATGAGCTCCTCGTCTTCTGCGAGCCAGTTGATCAGGTTGATGCCGAAATCCAGATTGCTGCCGTTGCCAAGATAGGTGTTGGCCAGAAAATGGCCGCTGCCGATCACCACAATGCGCTGCTCCCGCTCTTGCAGGGTGCGGTTCAGGGCAACAGCAACGCTTACCGGCCCGGCCACGTCATGCGTCTGGTCGAACGTGATGTCGCCTTGCAGCTTGCCGCTTTCCACCCAGCCGTTCTGCGCCACCTCCACCAGCGAAACGCTGCGCCATTCCTGATTTTCATTGGCGATAATCTGGCGCGCAAACGGAAACACCGTGATGTAGTCGAAATTATGCGTAATGGGATGCTGCCCGTAATTTGCCCCCAGCGCGAACGTGATCGGCGCCTTCAATTGCTGCGCCTGCGGGTCTATCACCACGCCCGGCGTGAGTGTCAGCTCCAGCTTCTCCGCCAGCGGTTGCAGCCCGCGCAGCGGCTCCTGGTCTATCAGCCACAACAGATTGCCGCCGCGCTCAACATACGCAAGCAGCTTGGCGACTTCCCCCTCCAGCAGGTCTGTTTGTGGTGAGGCGATGATCAGCATGCTCGCATTGACCGGCACATCCTGGGCGATGGCGAGATTGAGCGCCCCGGTCCTGAAGCCCTTGAGCGCCAGCTGCTTGCCGAATTCCCCCAGATCATGATTGGCGATGCCGTCGAGCCTGCGCTCGCCGTGGCCAGTGAGGCTCATCACCAGTTTCTCGCTGGAACGCGTCAGCCGCATCAGCAGATTGGTAAATGCCTGTTCGTTGACGGTGGTGAGATGTTCGCTCCTGCCGGAAAATGTCACCACCATCTCGCCATTGACCTCGATACCCGCTTCCTGTGCAAGTTTCGGCTGCTCGGCGGGATCGATGAAGATCAGCGTGAAATCGGGTTTGGCGCGCTGATAAAGCGCAAGGAAGTCACCGATGATTTTGCGGACATCTCCCAGTCGCACATCCTGGGCAGTGGCATAGACGGTGACGCCGATCGGGCCGCTCATCTTCTGCAGCACTTCCACGCTCGCCTGATTCAAGCTGTTGCGTTGATTCTGGCTGACATCCCATTGCACCCGGGTTTCCCATGCCAGATAACCCAGCAAGCCGACCAGCAACAGCAGCAGCGCGACGAATACGCCATTCTGTATCAGCCAGTGCAGGCGCAGTTTCTTATCGACTGTGATCATTCGGACTCAACCACGCAGCCGTTCCCCGTCCAGACGGCGAATGGCCAATACCAGGAAGGTAAGGATAAACAGCGCAAAATAGGCAAGATCAAAAGTGTCGATCATGCCGCGATTGAAACTTTCGTAATGCTTCAGCAGGGAAAAGTTGCGCATGATGCTGTCCGCATCATCTGCGGCAATGTCTACCACCCACAGCCCCAGCAGCGCACCCAGGGTGCCGGCCGCCGCAATCGCCGGCTGGGCGGTGAGGCAGGAAACATACAATCCGAGAGCAGCGAAACAGGCGCATATCAGCAACAGACCGGCAGCGTTGCTCAATAACAAGCCGATATCGAGTGCGCCGCCCGCCAGCAGCGAAAGCGCGAGCACTGTAACCAGAACAATCACGCTGCAAAAGAAAATCATCAGACCGAGAAATTTTCCCAGCACGATATCGGTCATGGAAATCGGCGCAGAAATGAGAAAAGTCATGGTGTGGTTGCGGCGCTCTTCGGCGATCAGCCGCATGGTCAACAACGGGGTGGCCGTCAACAGCACTACCGCAGCCATGGCGAATACCGGCGCAACGATGATTTCCGTCACGCCTGGCGGATTGGCAATTTGCACCAGCTGCGCCTGAATTTCCAGAAAGGCATCGAGACGTCCCAGAAAAACCCATGCCAGCACCAGTTGCACCAACGCCAGCAGCGTCCAGGCCAGCGGCGAAGCGAACAGTGTTCTCAACTCTTTGCAGGCGATGGTGAAAATCATGCGTGAATATCTCCGGAACTTTCCTTGTCCAGGGTAAGTTGTGCGAACACTTCTTCCAGGCTGGTCTGACTCTGTTTCAGCCCGGCGATGGAATCGTTGAACACCATGCGTCCCTGATGCATGATCTGCACCCGGTCGCACACGCTTTCAACTTCCGGCAGGATATGCGTGGAGAGAATCACGCTACGCTCTGCGCCCAGCTCGCGGATGAGAGTGCGGATCTCGCGCATCTGGTTGGGGTCCAGCCCCACTGTCGGCTCGTCAAGAATGACCACGTCCGGGCTGTGTATGATCGCCTGGGCGATGCCGACCCGTTGCTGATAGCCTTTCGACAGCGAGCCGATCAGCTGCCTCCCCACATCATTCAGCCCGCAACGCTGCTTGGCTTCATCCAGTGCGGCACGCAGGTTAGCGTTGCTGACCCGATGCAGCCTGGCAGCGAGCCGCAGGTATTCATCCACCGTCAGTTCACGGTAGAGCGGTGGCGTTTCTGGCAGATAACCGATGCGTGCCTTGGCATCGCGTGGTCTGTCCAGCAAATCGATGCCGCAGATTTCCACGCTGCCGGCGCTGGGAGCAAGATTACCGGTGAGCATGCGCATGGTGGTGGTCTTGCCCGCGCCGTTGGGGCCGAGGAATCCCAGCACCTCACCGCGTTTCAGTTCCAGATTGATTTCGCACACGGCGGCGTGATTGCCGAAGTTGCGGCACAGACCGCGGGCAGAGATGGTTGCAGAAGAAATTTGTTCATTCATGAGAACATTTCCATGGGTCCGGATTTATGAACAGCCGGCTACGTCGCTTGATTGCTTACTTCTGTTTTCAGTCAGCGGCAAATAGGCTTACTCACGACTTTGAACTGGTAATAACACCTGCGAAAAACGCGGGGATGCTCAGTGCATGTTTTGCAGCCATTCGGACTAGTTGTCAATGCCCACTTGTGATAAGCGTAAAATATACCTAATATGTGAGCTGTATTGAAGCTCGACCCCGCCCTTTATAGCCTTATTTTTGAACCCTGTCCGGATTTTTCCATGAATCTTAAAATTCTTGGCGTGCTGCTGCCGCTTGCTCTTGCCGCCTGTGCACAGATTCCTGCCAGAACCGGAAGTGAGCCGTCAGAACAGATCAAAGCCAGAACGTTAAAACTGCCAGGGCAGCAATTGACCCCACCCGTTCTATTCGATTTCCTGCTGGGAGAAACAGCGCTGCAACGCGGCGAAACGGAAATTGCTACCGGAATTTATCTCAGACTTGCAAAAACCACGCGTGACCCGCGCATTGCCCAGCGCGCCACCGAAGTAGCCCTGCATTCACGTCAACCAATAGCGTCGCTGGAAGCGGCCATGCTCTGGGCGGAGCTTGATCCGGATGCGGTGAGCGCCCGCCAGACAGCGGCGGCACTGCTGGTAAATGCCGACAGGTTGGAAGAAGCCCGACCCCATTTGGAAAAACTGCTGGCCTCTGAGGGAAATAATATCAACGAGGCCTTCATGCAACTGAACGGTCTGCTGGCGCGCAACGCCGATAAGTCTGCGATACTGGAACTGGTGCTACATCTTTCCAAACCCTATCCTAATCTGCCGGAAGCGCATTTCGCCGTCTCCCAGGCAGCCTGGTTTGCCAACCAATTCGATATCGCATTAGAAGAAATGAACCGGGCTCTGGCGTTACGCCCGGATTGGGAGACAGCAGCGATTTATCTGGGGCGGATATTGCAGCGCACTTCCAACGCCCGTGCCATCGAATTTTATGAAGACTATCTCGAGACTTATCCCAAGGCCAACGATACGCGCATCACTTACGCTCGACTGCTGGTAGCAGAAAAAAATTATCTCAAAGCACGTAGCCAGTTCCAGCAGTTACTGGCGGGGAATCCGGCTAACGCCGACATCATCCTGGCGGTAGGTCTACTCTCCACGGAATTGCGTGATTACGATGCTGCCGAAGCTAATTTCAAAAAAGTACTGGAACTGGATTACAGGGATCCGGGCATGGTGCGCTTTTATTTGGCCGGGATTTATGAGAGGACCCAGCAAATTAATACTGCAATGGAATGGTATCGCTCGGTAACCAGTGGCAATCAATATCTTCCCGCACAAATCAAATATGCCACGCTGCTGGCCAGACAAGGCAAATTAGACGGCGCTCGCCAGCACTTGCAGCAACTGCCCACTACGAATGAACAGCAAAGCGCTCAACTGATAATCGCCGAAGCGCAATTATTGCGCGAAGCAGGCGCACATCAGGAAGTGTTTGCCTTGCTTAGTCGCGGCCTGGAAAAACTGCCCGACTATCCAGAACTGCTTTATGACCGCGCCTTGGCAGCGGATAAAATCGGCAAGCCTGAGATCCTGGAGCAGGATTTGCGCAAACTGATTCAACTGAAGCCCGATCATGCCCACGCTTATAATGCGCTGGGATACAGCTTTACAGAACATAATCGGCGCCTGCCGGAAGCGCTGGAACTGATCGAGAAAGCCAGCATGCTTTCTCCCAACGACCCCTACATTATGGATAGCCTGGGCTGGATACATTACCGCATGGGCAATCTTAACCAAGGGGTAGATTACCTGAGACGAGCATTTGTGATTTATCCCGATCCGGAAATTGCCGCCCATCTGGGCGAGGCTCTGTGGACACAAGGGATAAAGGATGAAGCGAAGGAAATATGGGGTTCCGCCATCAAGAGCCATCCTGGCAACGAGGCGTTGCTCAAGACCATGAAGAAATTCATACCCTAGTGCCCAGCTTTCCACGCTATGGGTTGATCTTCTTCGTATTCCCCTTTCTCGCTGGTTGCGTTGCGCTCGACGCCAGAACCGCTGCTGTCAGTACCGTTGTAACCGAACCTGTAGCCGGTACGGTGGGTGCAGGATCAGCAAATTTCGGACTGATCGGCAGAGTCTCGGTAAAAGACGAGAAACAGGGCTTCTCTGGTGGAATTCATTGGCAGCACACTGCTGCGGGTGACGAGATTCTGCTGTTGTCCCCACTGGGGCAGGCGGTGGCGCAGATTCAGCGCAACCCTGAAGGTATTAGCCTCACCACCTCAGAGCAGAAGGTCTATCATGCCGCCGATGTGGAAAGCCTGACTGAACAGGTGCTAGGGTGGCATCTGCCATTGATGGGTCTGCAATACTGGGTGCAAAGCATGAACTCGCCAGCAACCGTCGCTACGCTGGATAAGGATAACGTTGGACGGGTTGTGGCTATCCGGCAGGATGACTGGGAGATTACTTACTCGAGTTACTTTCCGCCAGAACAGCTCCAAACTGCACGCCCCAGAGTGCTGGTGCTCAACCGTGGTGAGCTGCGAATAAAACTGGTAATTGACCGCTGGAAAACCGATTAACCCCCTAAAGTAAATGTAAGTCTGATGACCATGTTGGTTTGCCCTGCACCCGCCAAGCTCAATCTTTTCCTGCATGTGGTGGGACGCAGGCAAGACGGTTATCACCTATTGCAAACGGTTTTTCGTTTCCTGGATTTTTCTGATCAACTGCGCTTTGCTTTGCAGGAAAACGGTGCAATCAAACTGCATACCCCCACTCCTGGCGTACCCGAAGAGAACGACCTGTGTGTCCGCGCTGCAAAATTGTTGCGGCAGGAAAGCGGTATTTCTCTGGGTGTGGAAATCTCCCTGGAAAAACGCATTCCGATGGGCGGGGGGTTGGGGGGGGGCAGTTCCGATGCGGCCACTACACTACTGGCGCTTAACCGCTTGTGGGGACTGGGCTGGAACAGAAGTCGGCTGATGGAGCTTGGACTCCGGTTGGGAGCAGATGTGCCCGTGTTCATTTTCGGTGAGAATGCTTTTGCCGAGGGCATAGGTGAAAAACTCTTACCTATCGTGCTGCCATCAGCCTGGTACCTGGTTCTGACACCTCCGGTACAGGTGCCAACCGCGCAGATTTTTGCTAGTAACGAATTGACACGAAACACGATTCCCATCAAAATACCGCCCTTTTCCGTCGCGCAGGGACACAACGATCTGGAGCCGGTGGCATGTCGGGCATATCCCGAAGTAGCGCGGCATCTGGAATGGCTCAAACGACTCGATAGCGCTACGATGGCAGCAATGACAGGTTCCGGTGCTTGCGTGTTTGCCGAATTCACCACCGAGGCGGCGGCACAAAGGGCTCTGACGCAACTTCCCGGAAGCATGAAGGGTTTTGTGGCACAGGGACTGGATCGTCATCCCATGTATGATTTTGCAGAGCAGTAATTTTGGGGAGTCGCCAAGTGGTAAGGCACTGGATTTTGATTCCAGCATTCGTAGGTTCGATCCCTACCTCCCCAGCCATTTTCGGGTATTAAGATCTAAGACCATTTGGTCGATCTGGCTTTACCAGGAGTAACCTTTGTCCTTTATCCAAGTCTCTAGCCTCCATCTCTAGTCATGGCCTACGATAGCTTGATGGTTTTCACCGGCAATGCCAATCCAAAGCTGGCCCAGGATGTAGTGCGGCATCTCAATATTCATCTGGGGCGCGCAACTGTAGGCCGTTTCAGCGACGGTGAAGTGATGGTGGAGATTCTTGAAAATGTACGCGGCAAGGATGTATTCGTGCTGCAGTCCACCTGTGTGCCCACCAACGATACCCTGATGGAATTGCTGGTGCTGGTGGATGCGCTGAAACGCGCTTCAGCCGGGCGTATCACTGCGGCGATTCCTTATTTCGGTTACGCCCGCCAGGATAGAAGACCACGCTCGGCTCGGGTACCGATCACCGCCAAGGTGGTAGCCAACATGCTGACCACGGTCGGTATAGACCGGTTGCTGACGATGGACTTGCACTCGGATCAGATCCAGGGATTTTTCGACATGCCCGTGGACAACATCTACAGTATGCCGATACTGCTGGGTGACTTATGGAAAAGCAATTACCAGAATCTGGTGGTGGTTTCACCCGATGTAGGTGGTGTAGTGCGGGCAAGGCAGATGGCAAAGCGCCTGGAATGCGACTTGGCAATCATCGATAAGCGACGGCCCAAGCCCAATGTGGCCAAGGTGATGAACATCATTGGCGAGGTCAAAGGCCGTACCTGCGTTATCATGGACGACATGGTCGATACCGCCAACACTTTGTGTGAAGCAGCCAGGGCGTTGAAAGAACAAGGCGCAACGAGTGTAATGGCTTACTGCACCCATGCGGTTCTATCGGGCAATGCGATAGAGCGGATTGAAAATTCTGCGCTGGACAAGCTGGTAGTCACCGATACCATTCCACTACGCGAGGATGCCAAGGCCTGTAACCGAATTTATCAGTTAAGCGTGGCCAGCCTGCTGGCGGAAACAGTGTTGCGCATCAGCAACGAAGATTCAGTGAGCTCATTGTTCATGGAGTAGGGCAAGGCGCGTTATGCGCTTTTTTGTAATCGGATCATCTGGTCGCGGATGATCCTTATTTTGGAGAAGTAAAATGCAAATCGAAATCGGCGCCAGCAAGCGCACGTTGCAGGGCAAGGGTGCGAGCCGCCGCCTGCGTGGTTCCGGCAAGGTGCCTGGAATCATTTATGGCGGGGACAATCCGGCGCAAGCCATTGAACTGGATCACAACAATCTGTATCACAAGCTCAAACTGGAGGCCTTCCACGCCTCCATCCTTTCGCTGGATCTGGATGGCAAGAAAGAGCAAGTTTTATTGCGCGATCTGCAGATGCATCCGTTTAGGTTACAGGTGCTGCATATTGACTTCCAGCGCGTCGACCCGAACAAGAAGGTGCACATGAAAGTGCCACTGCACTTCATCAATGCCGACATTTCCCCCGGCGTAAAAGTCTCCGGTGGTATCGTCAGCCATATCTTGGCTGAACTGGATATTTCCTGCTTGCCTAAAGACCTGCCGGAATTCATCTCGGTGGATCTGAGCAATCTTGCCTCCGGCAGTTCGCTGCACTTGAGCGATTTGAGTCTGCCACAAGGTGTGGAAATTCCCGCATTGCTCAGGGGCGAGAATCTGCCTGTAGCAACGATCATTATCCCGCGTGCTGTTGCCGCTGAGGAAGCCGCCGCCATAGTGGCTGCCGCAGACATTCCGACGACCGTACAGAAGAAGGAAACTCCCGTGAAAGAAGCTGACAAGAAAGACAGCGGGAAGAAGAAGTAACATCCGTCGGTTCTAGAGAATCGCTGAGCAAACCCGCCGGAGTCATCCTGGTTCCGGCGGGTTTTTTACTGCAACTGTGGTGTGTTTGATGAAACTCATCGTCGGTCTTGGTAATCCAGGCAAGGAATATAATGCCACCCGCCATAATGCCGGAGCGTGGTGGGTGTCCCGGCTGGCAGCAGAGTTACACGTCACACTCAGAGCAGAAGCACGATTTCATGGCCTGTGCGCACGCATCGGCCAGGGGGATGACGAGCTGTGGCTGCTCAACCCCCAGACCTACATGAACGCCAGCGGTAAGGCAGTGGCAGCAATGTGCCACTTTTATAAAATATTACCTGAACAGATGCTCGTGATTCACGATGATCTGGATTTGCCACCAGGAACACCCAGGCTAAAACTGGGTGGCGGGCTGGGCGGTCACAATGGCCTGAAAGACATCGCCGCCCACCTTGCTTCCAGGGATTTCTGGCGGCTGCGTATCGGCATCGGCCATCCCGGCGACAAGAATATCGTAGCGGATTATGTGCTACAGCCGCCGCGCAAGGAAGAGGCAGCGCTGATAAACGAAGCCATTCGCCGCAGCCTTGAGGTCTGGCCGTTGATCGCTCAGGGTAACTGCCAGGCCGCCATGCTGAAGCTACACACTGACCCACAGAGTATCAAAATAAATTTACCGGAACAGAAGTGATACACCTGATGACAGATCTTCCGATTTTTTACACCTCATCATTCACAATTCAATAAATCCATGAGCCTGAAATGCGGTATTGTCGGCCTGCCCAATGTGGGCAAATCCACCCTGTTCAATGCGCTTACCAAGGCAGGTATCGCTGCGGAGAATTATCCTTTCTGCACCATTGAACCCAACGTCGGTATCGTCGAAGTGCCCGACCCGCGCCTGTCCAGACTTACTGAAATCGTCAAACCACAGAAAGTGCAGCCCGCCATCGTCGAGTTCGTCGACATTGCCGGTCTGGTGGCCGGTGCATCCAAAGGCGAAGGATTGGGTAACAAATTTCTTGCCACCATCCGCGAGACCGATGGCATCATCAACATGGTGCGCTGCTTTGTCGATGACAACGTGGTTCACGTCGCTGGCAGGGTGGATCCGCTCTCCGACATCGAGACGATACAGACTGAACTGGCATTGGCCGATCTGGTGACGGTAGAGAAGTCACTGCACCGCGAAACCAAGCTAGCCAAATCCGGCGATAAAAATGCGATCAAACTTGTGGCGCTGCTGGAAACTGTGCGGGCGCATCTCGACCAGGGAAAGCCAGCCAGGAGCCTGCAACTGGACAAGGATCAGCAACACCTGCTGCAACCGCTCTGCCTGCTGACCGCCAAACCAGCCATCTACGTGGCCAACGTCGACGAAAAAGGTTTCAGCAACAACCCGCTGCTGAAGCGCGTGGAAGAATATGCCACGCAAGAAGGTGCCCCGGTAGTGGCGATCTGCGCTGCACTGGAATCTGAAATTGCCGAACTATCCGACGAGGACAAGCAGATATTCCTCGCCGACATCGGCCTGAAAGAGCCGGGACTGAACCGCCTGATCCGCGCCGCCTATCAATTACTGGGACTGCAAACCTACTTCACTGCCGGGGTGAAGGAAGTACGCGCCTGGACCATCCACAAAGGCGACACCGCGCCACAGGCTGCCGCCGTGATTCACACCGATTTCGAGAAAGGCTTTATCCGCGCCGAAGTCATCAGTTACGACGATTTCATCGCCTGCAAGGGCGAACATGGCGCGAAAGAAACGGGGAAAATGCGGCTGGAAGGCAAGGAATATGTCGTCAGGGACGGTGATGTAATGCATTTCCGCTTTAACGTTTAAATAGTGACGCTCTGGATTGCTCGCTGGCATCCGCCCAACTTCTTTCTTGAGTGCATCCGTGCCCGGATGAATTGGGGGCTATTCCAGAACAACATTATTCCCGTCTGCGAACGACGCAAGCTGTAGGTAGTGTCTCAGTTTGGAATCTGGGCTCGTACAATTGACATTGTTTCCTCTTTGGCGCGAAGAATTGCTGCCTTTGCTCTCTTGCCTACAGAATCAAGATCGCTCTTCAATAGCTGAATATGGAGATCAATTTCATTTTCCGTAACAAGGGTTGGCGAAATCATCGGCACACCATCGTTGTTTTTTCCATAGTGATCGAGGGTTATTTCTACATAAGAATCGAACGGTGAGTCATCACCTTTCTTCATTTTGGTTACACGATAAGTAAACCGCCCAATTGTCTTGCTCATGCGCCCTCCTGATTAGTTTGTTTCCGATATGATCCGCGTTTTTTTGTTATAGGCTCTAGCACCAATGCGGCAATGTCAGCAATGCTCCAGAGCTTATCACTTACGCCAGCCATCATTGCGGGCGTTGTGTGCAGTGATTTATGGATGCGCACGAAATTATAGTGCATGAAGTGTAGGGATACAGCGTATTCCAGATTTTCTATCTTCTTGCTGAACCCATTGGTCAATCGTGTAAACCGGCGCATCCCCATGCGCATCGTTAGATTTTGGCGCTCCACATGGCTGGTTGATACTTCCTTGATGTCTGGATCGCCAGTAATGCGGCGTTTATCTGCGCTGACGAATTGGGATGGGCTATACCGCTTCTGAGCCTGCTTTGCTTCGCTTGGGTTTCTGTAATGCTTCACCAGCATGGCAAAGTCTATATCGTTGCCAAACGCACCCTCTACAGCCTCAATATAAGGTTTGTGTCCGTCCGTGGTCAACTGCACACGACTGGACAGGCGGGATGCCAAATCTTCTATAAACGCATTGGCGTACTCCGCATCGCGCTTACCAACCATGAACGATGGAACCAGCTTGGTATCAGGACAAATTGCTGTCCAAGTATAAACATCACCATGCCCAAGGATGCCCTTATCGTCTGGCGCTACGTTCTTTTCCTTGCTGTAGCAGAACGACCATATTTCATCGCACTGAATGCGCTTGCAAGTTAGGTTACGCAAACCTTGTCCTGGTACTCGCTACAGGCCGTGCCAACATCTATAAGCAGCTTGGTAACGGTATTGATCGAGCAATCAGCTATGCGGGAGGTGGCGCGCATGCTGTTGCCCTCAACAAGCAGGTGAAGAATCTGTGCGCGTTTTTCAATTGGCAAAACATTCATAACAACCCCTTAAGCATCAATTCAGTTTGAATTATACATGCATTCAGATTATTTGCAAGTAATTACTTGCATTATTTGCCATTGCATGTATGATTGCACCTTCATTGTTGAAAAGGGGATTTAAATGGAGAATGAAATCAAGGGTCGCGCAAAAGGCGGCATGGCTCGCGCTCAAAAATTGAGCCCAGAGAAACGCAAAGAGATTTCTAGCAACGCTATTGCCAAAAGATGGGAGAACGAACATCTTAGAGAAGTGTTGCCACATGTGATTATGAAACGAGATGATCTGCATCTTGCAGATGTCAGCATTCCTTGCGCCATTATCGAAGGGGTGGGCAATGCAGAGCCCATCCGAGTATTGACTGAAACAGGCATATATACGGCAATATTCGGGTTGCGAAGTGGGGGGGCGATAAGGTTAAAACGGGAATCAATTAAAGCAGGAGCCCCACTACCCCTTTTCCTAACATCAGAACGGCTTAAGCCGTTCATAAATAGTGAAAAAACCGTTAGCGCCCTACTGGCCCCGATTCAGTATGTTGATGGGAATAAGATAGTTACTGGCTATGACGCACGAATACTTCCCATAGTTTGTGACATTTGGCTTAAAGCAAGGGAAGCGGGCGTTCTACAAAAGCAACAACTTGATAAAGCGCAAAAAGCAGAAGTTTTAATGCGTGGACTTGCTCATGTTGGCATTCTTGCGCTGGTTGACGAGGCTACGGGCTACCAATCAATACGAGCAAAGGGTGCTCTAGCTAAAATTTTAGAGGCGTATGTTGCAAAGGAATTACAGCCGTATGTAAGTAGGTTCCCGCCAGAATTCTACGAGGGGATATTTAAACTTAGGGGGTTAGAATACCCAACAGGGACTGTTCGTAGACCGCAATATTTTGGACATATAACAAACGACATTATCTATCGTAGGCTTGCCCCTGGAGTATGGAAAGAGCTAAAGGAAAAGGTCATTAAAGATGAAAAGGGAAGACCAAAACATAAGTTGTTCCAGCATCTTACCCCTACTTTTGGAGATCCGAGACTTGAAAAACTCATAACTAGGGTGACAACAATCATGGAGCTAAGTGTTGAGCTAAGGGAGGAGTGGGACGGATTCAAGCAAAGGCTAGATAGAATGGTTCCTGCCTTTAACGAAACAATGCAGATGCCATTCGAGATACGTGACGATGATGGAAAGGGGCTTTAGGACTTTCCCCACCGAATCAGGGCAGCTTTCCTAGCAATCTCTGACCGCTGTTCTGGTGTAAGGTTTTCCGCTCTAGCCTTTCCACCTTTCTTCCCACCAAGCCGCCCAAGCTCCACAGCGGCTTGATTTTTTTCGGGTGGCGGAAGTGTGATGGGTTCCTCACCAGTCGCCTCGTCTACGATGCGTTTGGCTAGTTGGCTGAGGTCTAATCTGCTTGAGCGTTTAGGCATACCCGTATGATAGCACCCATACCAACAAGTTCAAGTCGTTGGGATTTCAAACTGAGACACTACCAAGAATCAGTACCACCATTACTTATAAAGCAATAAGATAAAGTAAGTAAAAAGTCGCATATCTGCCACAAAAACCGAACCGCAAATCTAGAGGAGACTTCCGAAAATGAAGCATAAGCAGAGAAATGGCTATTTAACCCTGATCTTTACGATGTTTCTCTGGCCCTTGGGCGAAAGCATCGCAGCCGAACACATCATTGAGATGACTGCGGAGAAAAAAAGCGTCGGTTCAACCGGCGACGAGTTGCTTGCCTACAAAATGGTGTCCCACACAGTTGGCGGCACCAACATCACTTCCAGGTACAGTACCGAGGCGACCATTCCCGGACCGACGATCGTTCTCACCGAAGGCGACACGGTCAGACTCACTATTCGCAATGGCATTAATGTCGACCATCAGCAAGTCAGTGTCCATGTGCACGGCGTTCATTACAAGATCCTGAGCGATGGTTCACTCAAGATCATCAACAAAGTTCTAGACGAAGGTGCCTACAACACCTCAGGGGATTTCTATACCTATCTTTGGGATGTTGCGCTGGGTACTGCCGGCACTTGGCCATACCACGACCACAATTTTGAAAATCACAACGGTTCCGAAGATAGGGGTCTCTTTGGTGCCGTCATTGTTAATCCGGCATCTGGTGTAGTGACTGCAAGCAATGGCAGCAGCATCACCACCGTGCCAGTTACCAGTATCAAGAAAGACTACGTGCTTTACCTGAACGACGACGCTTTCTGGGGAATGAGTGTTGATGGAACCAGCAAACAACAAACCCCGCTCGGGACCAACCCTGTCCTGGAAGCCACTAGTGGTGACAACGTGAGGTTTCATCTGATCGCTATGGGCACCTACCTGACCCAATTCAAGCTTGATGGTTATCAATGGGTCGACCCGGGAACAGCGCATATGATTAACGCGAAAAGTATCGGCCCCCTTGAGAAGCATGTTTTTACCATCAAAGCCGCAGGTAGCGCGACTTATATGAATACAAATTTCTCACGCAGCTTAATGGGTATGCATGGCAGCTTTGTCACCAATTAATGCCGTTCCCAAAATAAATAGGCACATAGACTAAGAGGATAAAAAATGAGCAGAAATATTCTAGGATTGAAAATACCCGCTACGATGACAACAGCGTTTGCGCTGTTTGCGGTCACGCTGTTAACTTCGCCCGTCGCGCTCGCAGCTGTTCACAACATTGCGTTGTCCGCCGAGGTATTACCCAACGGCCAGTACGCCTATAAAAGGGATGGTCAGGCAGTCATCCCGGGGCCGACCCTGTTTGTGAAACAGGGCGATACGATCCATATCGCACTCACCAACCACACGCCCGTATCAGTCGGCCTTAAGGTGCCCGGCCTTTCCAAGGGTGAGGCAAAAACCGCAGCCAATGGAGGAACGCACGCCTACTCATTCACCGCAACCAAAACCGGTACCTATACATACCACGGTGATGGACCCGAGCTGCTCGGCTTGTTTGGCGCTATCGTGGTCGATAGGCAAGACGGAAAGGTAGAGGGCCTGGTTGACGACAATGGCGCCATCAAATCAGTCGATGCGATAGAAGTGACCAAACAGTATGTGCTGTTCATGGTCGGCTCGACCTTCTGGGGAACTGAGATATCTAAAACCGGGGTACAAACACCGCTGTGGACCAACCCGATTCTCGGGGCTGTCGAAAATGACATCGTTAGATTCCACGTCCTGTCAGTAGGACCGGGGCATACTTTCCACTTGCACGCCCATCGCTGGATCGAGCCGGGCACCACCAGTATCATCGACACCAAGTTGCTGGCGGACGGTGCCGCTAGTCATTCATTCCTCGTCAAGGCAGGTACCGGGGTTGGCCCTGGCAACTGGCAGTATCATTGCCATCTGTTTTCTCATATGGAAGCAGGCATGCACGGCAGCTTCAGAGTCGACTCCAGCACCCCCGGCCCCAATTTTGGTACAGGCACCAGCATTGCCGGTGCCTCTCCCAGTGGCGCTATTTTTGGCAATGCAAGCACTGACCCCGGCCTGGTCACTTTCATAATTTCAGATGAGCCGGGAAGCTGGTTCAGGAGTACCCGGGGCGATGCCTTAGCTCCTACCACCATCTCGAAATCCCTGGAGATTATTCCTCCCGGCAGCAGTGTCAACTTCATCATGTCAGACACCAACACGGTGCATACCATCACCAGCCTGCTATACCCCACTGGGGCAGCGACTTCCTCCAATGCCTTGGAGCATCCGTCCATGCCCTTCAGCCAGACCCGGGCATATAGAGGGGGTGGCATTGTTAAACTGACCACACCAGGCTTGTACGTATTCACTTGCAAAGTGCATCCCTACATGTTCGGCGCAGTGATAGTCGACGATTCAGCAACCACGGGGCTCGATCTGGGTGAAGGTATTGACATCCCCACCATCGGTGTCACCAACCTTCCCACCACCAGTAACCTGGCTGCCGTATTGTTGAAAACTTTCTTTGTTGCCACCGCTCCCAGCAATTGGCAGAATTTTTCCTCGTCCGCACACTGGACCGCAACATATTCCAATGTTGATGTCAGAGTTACCACCGGAGCGGTCGCTAATTTGCACAGTTATCTGACCGGTATATTTCACACCAGCGATGTGGCCCTGACGGCACTTAGCAATCCGGCGACCCCTGGCGTAGGCGAAGTCTGGGTCAACACCCAGTTCGAGAAAACCGCCGGCAAGACCAAGCCCGGGACCATTACCGTGATCGATGCGGCCAACTGGAGTGTCAAGCGCAAGATCGCGTTGCCCAGGATCAACATGAATAACCCCCACAACATGTGGCCCAGCCATGATCAGTCGGTCGTCTATCAGACCCAGTGGTTCGA
>JAYUYT010000142.1:0-8916 GCA_043752345.1 Nitrosospira sp. | reverse complement strand
AAACCGTGATTCATCTTTCTGCTATCACACGCGTATTTCGCATGGGCGATCAGGAGGTGCGCGCGCTGAGCAATATTAATCTGGAGATTGCATCGGGTGAATACGTCTCCCTCATGGGGCCGTCGGGTTCCGGCAAGACCACCCTGCTGAATGTCCTTGGATTGCTCGACCGGCCCAACAGTGGGCGCTACGAACTGGATGGCAAAGATGTCACTGATCTATCCGAGACTGAACAGGCGCAGGTGCGCAGGGAAAAAATCGGCTTTGTGTTTCAGTCGTTTCACCTGGTGCCGCGTTTGACCGCAGCAGAGAATATTGAACTGCCGCTGATGCTTGCAGGCATTTCCCTTGCCGAGCGGAAAGTGCGCGTGGATGAATCGCTGCTGAGTTTTGATCTGCGCGACCGCGCCCGGCACCGCCCGGCGGAGTTGTCCGGCGGGCAGCGTCAGCGTGTGGCCATTGCGCGTGCCACCATCCTGCGACCGACGACCTTGCTGGCGGATGAACCCACCGGTAATCTTGACCACCGTATTGGTGCTGAAGTCATGGCGTTGTTGGAAGAGCTGCACCAGGCGGGAACCACGCTCATACTCGTCACCCACGACCGCGAGTTGGGTGCGCGAGCACATCGCCGCATTGCCATGCGTGACGGCGAAATCGTGGCAGATGAACGATGAAGCTACGCGATACGCTGCATCTCTCGCTCAATACCATCGTGAGTTACCGGGCCCGGTCTCTGCTCATCGTTTTGGCGATGGCGCTGGGTGTGGCGGCGGTGGTGGTGCTGACCGCACTGGGGGACGGTGCGCGTCGCTATGTGGTCGGTAAATTCTCGTCGATAGGCACTAATCTGATTATCGTCTTGCCGGGGCGTGCCGAAACCGCAGGTGGCTTCCCCGGTGCAGTACTCGCGCAGACTCCGCGCGACCTGACGCTGGAAGATGCCCGATTTCTGGGTCATCTGCCGCAGGTAAAGCGTTATGCGCCGCTTAATGTAGGGGTTATCGAGCTCGCTGCCGCTGGTCGCCTGCGCGAGGTCACCGTGCTCGGCAGTACAGCGGATCTATTGCCGATACGGCATATGAGTCTTGCGCAAGGCAGCTTTCTGGCACAAGAAAAAGGTGCAGAGCGCAGTGCGCAGGTTATCCTGGGCTCGAAGATTGCCCAGGAGTTTTTCCCCCAAGGCAACGTCATCGGTCAGCGTGTCAGACTTGGCGACCGGCGTTTTCTGGTATCGGGTGTACTCGCCGTCCAGGGTGAGACGATGGGTTTCAATTCAGATGAGCTTGTCATCATCCCGATTGATTATGCCCAGGCACTATTCAATACCTCATCGCTGTTCCGCATCCTGGTCGAAGCCAGAAGCAGAAGTGACATTGCATCTGCCAAGGAAGCGATACGCGATACGTTGAAGCGCCGCCACGATGGTGAAGAGGATATCACTGTCATCACACAAGATGCCGTGCTGGCCACTTTTGACCGAATTTTGCGGGCACTGACACTCGGTGTAGCGGGGATTGCTGCCATCAGCCTGGCCGTGGCCGGCATATTGGTGATGAACGTGATGCTGGTGGCGGTGAGCCAGCGCACCTCGGAAATCGGTCTGCTGAAAGCCATCGGTGCACCCTCCGCCGATATCCGCCTGCTGTTCTTTGCCGAAGCGCTGTGGCTATCGCTGGCGGGCGCCGCCCTCGGTTTTGTACTCGGACAGTTCGGCAGCTTGCTGATCCGCCTTGCCTATCCCCAGCTCCCTGCCTGGCCACCCGTTTGGGCCAGTCTTGCGGGGGTCACTATTGCATTCGTAACCGGGATACTCGCCAGCCTCTTGCCGGCCGCACGTGCGGCGCGGCTTGATCCGGTAAGGGCGCTCGCAGGAAAATGAACACTGTCGACACGCTGCACTTTGCCTTGCGTTCGCTCACCACACACCGGTTGCGCACTCTTTTATCTGCATCGGGGATCGCGATAGGGATTGCGGCGGTCATCCTGCTGACTTCGATCGGCGAAGGCATCCAGCGCTTTGTGCTATCCGAATTCACCCAGTTTGGCACCAACATCCTCAGCATCAATCCCGGGAAAATCAGCACCCATGGGGCATCGGTGGGTGCGATCAGCAGTTCGCGACCACTTACCATCGAGGATGCAATGGCGCTGAAGGCTTCCCGCTACGCCCAATACACTAATGCTGGGTTGATGGGCAACGCGGAAATTCGGGCCGCTGGCCTCAGTCGGCGTGTCAGCGTTCTGGGAGAAGGTCCTGATTTTGTGCGCGCGTTCAATATGCAGGTGGCGATCGGTCAATTTCTGCCTGCGGATGACCCACGCAACCCGCGCGCCTATGCCGTGCTGGGGTCCAAAGCGCGGACCGAATTATTCGGCAACACCAACCCGCTGGGTGCCAACGTGCAAGTGGGGACGTCACGCTTTCGCGTCATCGGTGTGATGGAGCCCAAAGGGCAGGTGCTGGGATTTGATCTCGACGACACTGTCTATATCCCTACCGCGCGCGCACTGGAATTATTCAACCGCATTGGCGTAATGGAAATCCAGATTGCCTACCTGCCCGGAGCGCCATTGCAGGCTGTCATTGACGATGCCCGCCGTATCCTGGTCGCTCGACACGGGCGCGAGGATTTCACTCTCAGGCCGCAACAGCAAATGCTCGATACCCTGGGTACTGTGCTGGATGTGCTGACTTTCGCCGTCGCTGCTCTGGGTGGAGTTTCGCTATTGGTGGGGGCGGTGGGCATGGTCACGCTGATGCATATCGCTGTCGCCGAACGTGTCACCGAGATCGGTCTGCTCACTGCCTTGGGTGCCACGCGGACACGCATCCGCATCCTGTTTTTGATGGAGTCCACCATGCTGTCCACTCTGGGCGGATTGATTGGGCTAGCGGTCGGCACCGGACTCGCCTGGCTGCTGAAAACCTTCGTGAGCGGCCTGCCAGTAAGCACGCCGTGGGATTACGTGCTGGGTGCATTGGGGGTATCGGTGCTGATTGGTCTTGCTGCCGGGGTCATTCCAGCCATGCGTGCGGCCCGGCTGGATCCGGTCGAGGCGCTACGAAATGAATAGAAAGGAGCGGCACTCCGGGCGACAGGTCATGTAGCCGTATCGCAGACCTGTGTGGCTGCTCCTCTTGCGTGTGGCCGGATCCTGCAGTTACTGCGTTATAGTCTGTTGAGAAATGTCGAAATATTGGACCAGTTCCACGCCTCGATCTCGCGGTCACCCACTTCGGGCAGTCGGCCTGGCAGTTTCTCGGCATCTCCCTGAAGCAGCAGTACCGGCATCCTGGCGTCGTAGGCGCAACGCAGCTCCCACTGTTGACCATCCGCCCTGAGGAGGTGATGCGTAATCAGCGCTATTACACCGTCACAACCGGTAACCTTGGCCCGGCACGCTTCTTTCCAGGAGGGCTCCCATGATTGCTTGATAGGCATGTCGACAAACGAGAAGGCTGTCTGTTCCTTGTTCAGTTGCTCGAGCAGCTGATCACGATACTTGGTGTCCTTGAGCGCAAAGCTGATAAAGACGGTGTTTGTTTTGGCCATTTAGTTTTCTCCTTGGAGTGGATTATTATTGGGAACCGCATTCATCACATCAAGTTCCGGAGCCACGGTGGGCGGTCACTTGGATTTCGATACGCATGCGCGGGTCGGATAAGCCAGCCGCGAGCATCATTGCCGCAGGCCTGGTTTCGCCAAGATATTTGCGCATAACTGGCCAGCACTTGGGAAAGTCCGCAGCATCCGGCAGCACATAGGTTACCCGGACGGTGTCCCGCAAGCTCGCCCCGGCTTCGTGCAATGCCATCTCAATGTTCCTGAAGCATTGCTCGGCTTGCTCCAGCAGATCATCGGAGATGGTCATTTTGCTGTAGTCGAACCCGGTTGTGCCGGAGACGAAAATCCAGTCGCCTTCTACGACAGCCCGCGAATAGCCAATTTCTTGTTCAAACGTGGAACCTGAACTTATTAACCGGCGCGACATGAAATGCTCCCTGTATTAAGTGTCATTTAATGATAGCTAATTATCTCGCCACTGCTGCCAAAGTAAAAGAGGGCAACAGATGAATTTTTGCATTCATTAATGCGAGAAGCATTGCTTATTGCCGGGTGCGACCGTACAGGCATAGCGCAGTTCCTCGATCCCGCCCGCACGGTTAAGTATATATTCGGCTCGCAGTGTTTTAAACTGAGATTCGGTGAAGGTGATTTTCTCGGGCACATTGCGTGCCGCGTTCCAGAATCGCACCCTGCAGAAATCAGGCTCGGATCGGCAGAGGCTGCGGAGCGCGGAGCCATAAACAGCTTTGTCGGCATCACGTTTCGCATCGATCAGCACCATATGGATGTATCTGCCTGTGGTTCCAAGCTGTACCGAGCGGACAAGGCGCCAGCCATCACCGCTTATTAACGGCTGCGAGGGTTGCTGTGATTGTGGTTTTGGTTGTGGCTTTGGCTGCTGCGACAAGGCGGCAACTGGCCATGTCAGGGCAAACGCGATAAGTGCAACACCGATGGCTCTCATACTCACAGATACTCCTTAGTTAAATCTTTACGTTGGGTTGGTTTAGGCACTGAAAATCCGGCCAGAGCCGATGTCAGTTATCAAATAAAATCTACTATACAGCGGAGGGTGCATTATTCACAATTGAGTCATAAATCCGCATCAATACTGGCTTCGTGCCATTCATCCACAAAGTCACCACCTGTTCCGGCTCGATGCCCCCTCTTTTTCGAGAGAGAACCTCGAATTATACCTAATAGATATAGACGTTCGCATCTGCAGATAGTGGTTCAGTTTGAAAAAGGAAACAAGAAACCCGGCGGAGCGGGTCAGGGTGGGGTTGTCGCCGATTTGGTCTTGATTCGAAGCACCATTTTATCATCCGACTGAAGCACATCTACCCTGCGTAAGAAGCTTTGTCCTAGTAGTGCCATATCTCCTTGGATACCGACCCCCACGCTTAGATCTTCTACTACGATGCCTCCCGCTTCAATAGTTTGCCTTGAAACGAGCTCACCCATTACTGCACCGTTTGCAGTCAGAAAATTAGCCGGCATGCCCTTGGGTAAATTGATACTTCGCGCAACATCACGATTTATAGCTACTGTGCTGGCCCCTGTATCCACCATAAAATCCACAGGGTGGCCATTGATTGCGCCTCGCACATAATAATGTCCATCCCGTGATCTCGGGATCACTACTTCTCCGCTAACCAGTTTCGCGCTGGCTATGGCAATTGTTGGCTTCTGGCTGGCGTCAAAGTATAGATAAGCTGCACCGGAGATAGCAATCCAGATCGCGAGAGCGGCGATATGGCCCCAAGGGAAGCGGCTACTCATGCTATTAAGAATGGGTTTTAGGAGGTTAAAGCGGGTTCAAGCTAAACAAGCAGAATAATTCAGGGTACAGATTATCACAGCGATGGCCAAAGCACCCTTTTGATTTATGCCATTGCCGTCTGTCACGCATCGAGGGTCTGGTTGTGCCAGGAGGAGACGGTCTGACTTCAGCTCTGGAACCGCCATTCGCGCAGATGTGACGGTTCAAGTTGTCTGGACACCCTTCTTCCCGGTAGCGGCTTCCCAGCAGGCTGCGAAGTTCGCTTCCACATGGGCGACAATCGCGGAGTCAAGGTGTCCGGCAGCAGTCATTCGCGCGAGCATCGCACGGACACCTTCCGGTCCAACTGTCGGGCGATATGGGCGATCCTGGGCCATTGCTTGAAAGACATCCGCTACTGCCACGATCCGCGCCTGTATGGGGATTTCGCCGCCGTGTCGGTGAAAGGGGTAACCATTGCCGGCAATCGATTCATGGTGGAACGAGGCCCACGCGGCGACCTGGTCAAAGGCCTGGATACGCCGCAGGATTTGCCAGGTCTCAAATGTATGTCGTTCGATTAAGGCAAACTCCGCTTCGTTGAGTGGTCCGGGTTTGTCGAGCACCTCGTCCGGAACGCGGAGTTTGCCAACATCGTGCAGAAGCCCTGCGATCTCCAGTAGTTCGCAGTCCTTAGCGGGCAGTCCGGCGAGGTGTCCAAGAAGGCAAGACAAGCGGGAGACTCCGGTCGAGTGCTCAGCGGTGAACGTACTTTTATCGTCTACAATTCGGGCAAAGATCTGGGACATCTGCATGAGCTCGGGACTCGTCAGCGCACGGCTGTCGGCAAAATGCGTAGCGGCCTCGCTGATCTGCCGCTCGAGATGGTGTGATTCCAATGTGAGCCAAAACGCCTCGCTGGCAGACACTCCCAGAAATGCTTTCACCAGGGTCGGGTCAAAGAAGCTCCCAGCGAGAGTTGCTACGCGAGCACGGATGGGTTTGCGAGCGAGGAGTAGGTCGGACTCCTGGCACTGGGCGACGAGTGCGTCGACACGGTCGGCGAGATGGATCAGATTCGAAAGACGAAACTTCCCGGGATCAATCTCCTGGCGCAAGGGGCTCTCCCAGTGGGTGTGATGGTGGAGGATCACCTCTGCCAGAGTGGCAAAAGGCTCGAAATCGCGCATTAATTTGTAGCCGCGTTCACAGTGATCGCGTGACCCGGCCCAGTCAAGTTCATACACCAGGTGTTTGTACACCTCCGAAGAGGAGACGCCGCAGTCATGGATCAATGCGGCACGGAACAACTCGCGCTGCCAAGACTCCTCGATTCCTAGCGTGCGTGCTGTCTCCAAAGCCATGAAAGCCACGCGCTTCCCATGCTGGAGAACTTTGACGCCGACCAGATCGACTGCGTCGGAGATAGCGAGCGTTGCTTCGCTTAGATCGACACTGTTGGAATCACTCATTTCTTCGATACGCGCATAAGCTTCCCGGCCCGAGAAGCAACCATATTGGGCTAGAGAAAATTTTGTGTTTCATAAGTGGGATCTTGCCAATTTCTGCTTGGGACACATGTTACAGCCTTGGTAGTGGATTTTCATGGTGAACTCGTAAGTTCCCCCCGTCAAGCAGACAGTTCAGAAGTAGAATTATTTTACTGCGAGCAATTGTTCACGGAACACGGCCAGCATTAACAGTTCTTATATTTTTACAATAAACGGTGTCCAGATGCCAATTTCTGGAGAGTACAATTTCTGACTTTTGCAATAGGCAGGGCCATGTCGGTTTGCGACCCCGGCCACAGGCAGAAATGTGCCAAAACCAGCCGGTCGAACCACTCCGAAGTAGACGTTCAAAGATCGGCACTCACTCACCCGCCCGGCTCAACACCGCCGAGGAGCGCCCTGCAGCAAACACGCTACGATGCCAAATGGCACACCTCACCATGGGGGTACAACGCTTTGTTAGATACTGCGTCCTCCCGTTGAAAGAAGGGAAACAAAGGTTGCAGCGGTGACGAGGAGAAGCCAAACGATACCAATCATGAAAACGAGCGGAGCAGCCTCAGGGTAATGCCCCGCGGCAACGGTGAAGTTGGCACCAATTATTGGGTAGCTGCCAATAAAGAGCGGCCAGGCGATGATCTTTCGTACGCCAAACTCACCCCGGAGCGCTTCCGCGGTGGCTCTGCCTGCACCTAGCAGATGATAAAGTCCGTAAGCTCCATTGCCGACTTGCCATACAAGGCCCTGCTCGACGGTCGATGCCAGGAACACTGACATGACGAGCGAGAAGAAAAGGACTCCCAACGCGGTATACAATAGGTGGAATACTGCAGACAATTCATGAATGCTGAGGTTGCCTTCCGACCGGTGCCCCAGAACGAATACAACCCCGATGAATCCTGCGAGGGTTGCGGCAACTGTTGCGGTGGTGTGGAGAAGGTCAGAATGCAATCGCGCCGCCTAATGGGGCCGCGAATTGAGCGGCACCCCGAAAAAATTAAGATACAGACAGTGTAGTGAAATTTTCGCGTGGGCGCAGCCGCGAAGCATTGTCCGTTCGAATGTGGGGATGAGTGATGTTTTGCACCGCTCGCCGAATCCGTCAATTCACGATTCGATAAATCAGCGCCCCGCCTTTTGGTGCGTCTCTCTTTATGCAGTTGTCAGGCCGATTGCTTCTTGGCCACTTGCGCAACATGGATTCCCTGGAAACGAGCAATTTTTATTTCGTTCTCTGACGGTTGACGGCTGCCATCGCCGCCAGCAAGAGTGCTCGCTCCATAGGGTGATCCGCCGGTGATTTCACTCATGTTCATGATCTCCTGACAGAAATAGGGAACTCCCACGATGATCATGCCGTGATGCAGCAAGGTGGTGTGAAACGAAGTGATCGTAGTTTCCTGTCCGCCGTGCTGGGTGGCTGTGGACGTGAACACGCTGCCTACCTTGCCAATCAAGTCGCCGTTCAGCCACTGCTTTCGCCATGGTTTCGATGTGGCCATACATACTGTAGTAAAGAACGAGAACTTTTACCATGTTATATCTCCTCATTGTGCGTGGTCATCGGTGAGCCTGACGGAGCCGCAAATTGAACGGTATCCCAAAAAAATTTAGATCAAATTTTGAGTCGTTAGTTGTTTTCCGGTCGACGGTTGATAATGACTGACTCGATAGAAAATAAATAACGCCAAATTGGCAGGATGCAGTCATCTAGTCAGCGTTTCGTTGGTGTAGGTGATCAGTTTTTAACCGGCGCCAATAATCAATCGCTGGGTAATGTGAAAATCACCGAGACCATGCGGCAGCACGTCGCCGAATGTTGCAGATGCAGGGTAGAAGGTAGCAGCGTCTTCCGGAAGCATCCGGGCATCGGCTGATCGACCGGTGCAACAGCGCAGGGACAAACTCAACGTCAGCTATCAGCGTCCCTCATACACGCCCGTTTCTCCCGTCCGGCGCAGCATCTTATTGACTGCATCGGCATGCATCTCCTCTTCGGTGATGAGGCTGCGCGCGTATTCTTCCAGCAGCACCGATTTGCCCTGGGCCAGTTCCAGCAGTTGATAATAGA
>JAYUYT010000141.1:0-3591 GCA_043752345.1 Nitrosospira sp. | reverse complement strand
AGTGCCTATGTTGCGCTTTGCCGATCTGGAGTTGGACACAGACCTGCTTGCCGCCGCTCGTACCGCCGCTGAGGAAATGTTGCGTAATCACCCGGTATCGGCGCAACGCCATCTGCAGCGCTGGCTGGGAGAGAAAAGTGAGTACTTGCGGGTATAGCCTCACTAAATAAAATCAGGATGATGTTACAAACCAAAAATCTAACCCTTCGATATCCCGGCAAATTGCTGTGCCGCGATTTGAATCTCACCGTCAATTCCGGTGAGTGCTGGGCCATCCTCGGCCAGAATGGCTGCGGCAAAACCACTTTGATCCATGCGCTGGGCGGCTTGCGTCCCGCCGATAGCGGGGGTGCTGCCAGCGTGACAGTGGCGGGAAAAGCACCACAAGCCTGGTCGCGGCGTGAACTTGCCTGCAAGCTCGGCATCATGTTGCAGGAGGAGCCCGGCGAATTCTGGGGCAATGTGCAGGAATACGTGCTGCTGGGACGGCATCCGCATGTCAGAAACCTGTTCGGCTGGGAAGAGGCTGACCAGGATATTGCGCTACAGGCTATCGAGCGCATGGAATTGACTGATCTTGCCCAGCGCCCGCTGATTACGCTTTCTGGTGGCGAGCGTCAGCGCGCGCGCATTGCCTTGCTGCTTGCCCAGTCGCCGCAGTGCTATCTGCTGGATGAACCGCTGCAACATCTCGATCTGCGCCATCAGCTGTCCGCCATGACATTGTTCAGGGAATTGGCCTTGCAGGGCAGCGCGGTGATGATGGTGCTGCACGACATTACCTGGGCCAGTCGTTATTGCGATCATGTGCTGATGTTGTTCGATAATGGCCGCACCCTCGCCGGGAGTACGGAAGAAATACTCAACCGCTCCAATCTGGAGACGCTGTACCAGTGCAGTCTGGAGGAATCCGGCACGGGCAGCGCGCGCCATTTCGTGCCGGGAATGGTGTCGGGTGTATAATCCACAACTTGATGCCCACCTCATTGCGTAATGATCCGTAGACTTCTTCATCGCGTTTTCAAGCGCAAACCATCTGCTTCTGTTTCCGCTCCCACTGCTGTCGGCACCGGACTGCACATTATCCCGCGCAAGAAACATGGTATTTCACGCCATCGCATCAGCCCCTGCGCATTAAAAGTCACGGCAGATCTGCAGCAGGCGGGGTATTCCGCTTTCGTGGTGGGGGGAGCAGTACGCGACCTGCTGCTGGGGCTGGAGCCGAAAGATTACGATGTCGCCACCAATGCTACGCCCGAGGATGTGCGTGCCGTATTTCGCCGATCGCGCATCATCGGTCGCCGCTTTCGCCTGGTGCATGTAATGTGTGGCGCTGAAACTGTGGAGGTATCTACTTTCCGTGGCAATTCCTCCCCTGATGAGGATGAAGGGGCGGCGGCAAAAAAGCATGCCGACGAGCACGGACGTCTACTGCGCGATAATGTATTCGGCAGTCAGGAAGAGGATGCAGTACGGCGCGACTTCACCGTCAATGCATTATTTTATGATCCTGCCAACGAAGAAATCTGGGATTACCTGAATGGCTACGATGATATCAAGGCAAAACGGCTGCGCATCATTGGCGACCCTTTGCTGCGTTATCGCGAGGACCCGGTACGCATGTTGCGCGCAGTACGGCTGGCAGCCAAACTTGAAATGCAGGTTGATGCCGCCAGCGCTGCTCCCATCGGCGATCTGGCTCCGCTGCTGCGCAACGTGCCGCCGTCGCGGCTGTTTGATGAGATGCTGAAATTACTGCTGTCCGGCCACGCATTGGCCTGCGTGGTGGATTTGCGTGCACGCGGGCTGCACCACGGTTTGTTGCCGATGCTGGACGTCATACTGGAGCAACCCTTGGGCGAGCGCTTCATTACACTCGCACTCAAAAATACCGACGAGCGCGTGCGGCAGGAAAAACCGGTGTCCCCCGGCTTCCTGTTTGCGGCACTGTTATGGCACGAGGTGCTGGCGCAGTGGAACAGCCGGCAGGCTGCGGGTGAAAAACCCATGCTTGCGTTGCAGCAGGCAATGGACGATGTGCTGGCGGTACAGGATAAAGAGCTGGCAATTCCGCGCCGCTATGATGCCATCATGCAGGAAATCTGGGTGATGCAGCCGCGCTTTCTGGGGCGCGGAGGGCGCAGGCCGTTTCGTCTGCTGGAACACCCGCGCTTTCGCGCCGCTTATGACTTCATGCTGCTGCGCTGCGAAAGCGGCGAGATCGATGCAGAACTGGGTCAGTGGTGGGAGGCGTTCCAGCGAGCCGATGCCAGTGGACGTGAAACCATGCTGCTCAAGGATGAAATACCAAAGAAACGCAGAAAACGCCGCCGCCGTCCTGAAGCCGTGACTGACGCTGGGGCCAGTCCAGACAGTTCAGATGCGGACGCGGATGCGGATGCGGATGCGGTGATATCTTGACATCAGGCGCCAAAGCGCAAGCGCTTTGCCATGCCTTCATTGCACTGGGCAGCAACCTGGCTAACCCGGCACTGCAGGTGCGGCGGGCTTTTGCCGAACTGTCCCAGCTTCCTGCCAGCCGTTTGTTGAATTGCTCCGCGATTTATCGCAGTGCGCCGGTGGGGCGGCTTGATCAGCCCGATTTCATCAACGCCGTGGCGCAGATTGAAACCAGTCTCGCGCCGCATGACCTGCTCAAAGCCCTGCTTGAGATCGAGCATCGCTGCGGGCGCGTGCGCACATCGCTCAACGCTCCACGCATTCTGGATCTGGATCTGCTGCTGTATGCTGCTCTGCAATGCCACGAACCCGGTTTGACCCTGCCACATCCGCGCATGCACCAACGGGCATTCGTATTGCAGCCGCTGCTGGAGATCGCACCGGATTGCTGTATACCCGGGCATGGTGCAGTGGCTGAATTGCTGGCCGCATGTGCCGGGCAGCGGCTCGAACGAGAGTAACCATAGTGAAGCTGGAAAAGTATCGTTACATCGTGGTTGAAGGCCCGATAGGCGTGGGCAAGACCAGCCTGGCACAGCGTCTGGCGCATCATCTGAACAGCGCGCTGCTGCTGGAGAAGCCTGCCGATAATCCGTTTCTCGAGAAGTTCTACAGCGATATTCCGCGTTACGCACTACCGACACAATTGTTCTTTCTGTTTCAACGCGCTGCTCAGGTACAAGGCCTGGCACAACTGGACATGTTTGCCCAGGCGACCGTGAGCGATTTTCTGCTCGACAAGGATCAACTATTCGCCGGGCTAACGCTGAGTGACGCCGAGCACGAACTCTATCAGCAGATTTACCGTCACTTGCAACCTCAGGCTCCGCAGCCCGATCTGGTGGTTTATTTGCAGGCTTCTCCCGATACCTTGGTGGAACGCGTAAAGCGGCGTGGCAGCACTTTCGAGAAAAGCATTTCCGAGGATTATCTGTGGCGACTGGCCGAAACCTATACACGGTTTTTTTATCAGTACGAAACTGCACCGGTGATGATCGTCAACAGCGAGAATCTCAATTTTGTTGATAATCAGGAGGATTTTGATTTATTGTTGCAGCGACTGGAGCAGATGCGCGGTCCACGAGAATATTTCAATCGCGGATAGGGAGCTTCTGAACAAATCCTCCGCCG
>JAYUYT010000140.1:0-9027 GCA_043752345.1 Nitrosospira sp. | reverse complement strand
ATACCCCGTTTTTCCAGGGCTACCGTCCGCAGTTCTACTTCCGCACCACTGACGTAACCGGTGCGGTTGAATTGCCGGCGGGCACGGAAATGATCATGCCGGGGGACAATGTCTCGGTGACGGTGAATCTGATTGCACCGATTGCGATGGAAGAAGGTCTGCGCTTTGCCATTCGCGAGGGCGGCAGAACCGTTGGTGCCGGCGTGGTAGCAAAAGTTATCGAGTAATAGTAACTGTAGATACCATGGATCAAGGTTCCGGAATCAAGCGGTTTCATGTGCCACGTATACTGAATACGATGGGAGTTTCCCGGTATCTGATTCCTAGCCAGTAGTCCATGAAAAATATAGGCCAGTAGCTCAATTGGCAGAGCGTCGGTCTCCAAAACCGAAGGTTGGGGGTTCGATGCCCTCCTGGCCTGCCAAGACAAGGATTTCTCATGAAAGAGCTGGCTATGAGTTACCGCACTTTCGATGAATACGGAACTCGTAATGTCACAAATGCACAGATTGACGGCAATGTTTTCGGGCTGAAGCTGTAGCTTGCATAAACGCCGCTACGTGGCTTTATTTACGCATCAAGGGCAGAGTGGGGTAGAGTGGATAAGATTAAGTTAGGATTCGCCTTTTTGTTAATGGCCGCAGGTATTGCCGGGTTTTATTACCTGCGTGACAGCGCCATGGTGATTCGTGTGATTTCAGTGTTAGCGGGTTTCGTTCTGGCGGGAGTGACAATATGGTTTACCGCTCAAGGCAAACAGTTTTATGCATATAGCAGGGAGTCATCAGAGGAAACCAGGAAGGTAGTATGGCCGAATCGTAAGGAAACGGTTCAGACCACCGGTATCGTATTTGCCTTTGTCGTGGTGATGGCCATATTTTTATGGCTGGTGGATGCCAGCTTGATGCTGGCGATGAAGTATCTGATGGGCCAGGGGGATTGATGGGTAAGAAATGGTTTGTGGTTCACGCCTACTCTGGTTTCGAGAAAAGCGTACAACGTGTGTTGCAGGAACGGATCAAACGAGCCGGAATGGAGGACAAGTTCGGGCAGATATTAGTGCCAGTGGAAGAAGTGGTCGAAATGAAAGGTGGCCAGAAGAACCTCAGCGAGCGGAAGTTTTTCCCTGGTTATGTGCTGGTAGAGATGGAAATGACCGACGAGACTTGGCATCTGGTCAAGAACACCGCCAAGGTTACTGGTTTTATCGGTGGCTCGGCCATGAAACCGACGCCGATCAGCGAAAAGGAAGTGCAGAACATTCTCCATCAGATTCAGGAAGGGGTGGAGAAACCGAAACCCAAGATTCTTTTCGAAATAGGTGAGGCAGTGCGGGTCAAAGAAGGACCCTTCACCGATTTCCACGGCAATGTGGAAGATGTCAATTATGACAAAAGCAAGATCAGGGTATCGGTTTCGATTTTCGGTCGTCCCACTCCGGTGGAGCTGGATTTCAGCCAGATCGAGAAAGCCTGAAATATAAAATGGGGGGTGAGTCCCATTTAGCTTCAAAAGCGGCATTTGAATTATTTGTTAACCGGGGAGAGCGCATCAGCGTTCGCTTGTACCCAACAGGAGAGTTAGTGTGGCGAAGAAAATAATTGGTTATATCAAGTTGCAAGTACCGGCGGGCAAGGCTAACCCCAGTCCGCCCATCGGTCCTGCGCTCGGCCAGCGCGGACTCAATATCATGGAATTTTGCAAGGCATTCAACGCCGCTACCCAGAAAATGGAAGTCGGGCTGCCGGTGCCAGTGGTGATCACTGCTTATGCCGACAAGAGCTTCACCTTCGTCATGAAGACTACGCCCGCAACGGTGCTGATCAAGAAAGCAGCGGGCATAGGCAAGGGAAGTCCTAGGCCGCATGCTGACAAAGTAGGTAAATTGACTCGCAGTCAGGCGGAAGAAATCGCCAAAGCAAAAATGCCCGATCTGACTGCAGCGGATATGGATGCGGCAGTTCGCACTATTGCTGGTAGCGCGCGCAGCATGGGCGTAGAAGTGGAGGGCGTATAAACATGGCACATATATCCAAACGTTTCAAAGCAATCGTCGGGAAAGTGGACCGTAGCAAGGTCTACCCGTTACCGGACGCACTTGGAATCGTCAAGGAAGCAGCTACTGCAAAATTTGATGAATCAATTGATGTGGCCGTCAATCTCGGCATAGATGCAAGAAAATCAGACCAGACCGTGCGTGGTTCGGTGGTGTTACCAGCAGGTACTGGTAAAACCGTGCGCGTGGCGGTATTTGCCCAAGGGGATAAGGCCAAGGAAGCGCTTGCCGCTGGTGCTGACATCGTTGGGTTTGAAGACCTGGCAGAACAGATCAAAGCCGGCAATATTAATTTCGACGTGGCCATTGCCAGTCCTGACGCTATGCGCATTGTTGGACAGTTGGGACAGATACTCGGCCCGCGTGGCCTAATGCCTAACCCAAAAGTGGGCACAGTGACGCCGGATGTTGCAGGTGCGGTCAAGAACGCCAAGGCAGGTCAGGTGCAATATCGTGCCGACAAGGCCGGTATTGTTCAATGCACTATTGGCCGTGCATCGTTTAGCGCGGTTGCATTAAAGCAAAACATGCTGGCGCTGGTGGAAGCGCTCAATAAGTCCAAACCCGCCACTTCCAAGGGTGTCTATCTGCGGAAGATTTCGGTTTCCAGCACGATGGGGATTGGTGTTCGGGTGGATCAGGCTAGTTTGACGCAGTAGAGAATTTGTAAGGCTTTGGGCTGTTGGAGGGGCATAACAGGCCAATCTGGCAGGTTGTCAAAGACCGTTGGGGTTTTCTGGATGAACGGCAGGCAGTGAGCTGTAACACGGGTTCTACTGAGTTTGCGCTGTCACTTGAGAACTTAATCGCGGAATGAGGAGGGGAAAGAGTTAGGGTGGGCACGTTTACCATCCGTGTTCGCTCCCGACCTTCTGATATTTTTAGCACCCAGCGTAGATGGCGTGCCCGGAAACAGGAATCGATTTATCTCCTGATTTAAGGTCGCCGGTTCGTGGTACTGAGTCCAAGTGACGAATTCTAGCAGAACTCGACATGCAGAAACTCAATACTGTATTCAACTGATGGAGAATGTACCTTGAGTCTAAATCTTGAAGAGAAAAAAGCAGTAGTCACCGAAGTCAGCGCCGAAGTGGCGAAGGCTCAGGCTATTATCGTTGCAGAGTATCGTGGTCTCAAAGTCGGGCATATGACCCAGTTGCGTGCCAAGGCACGTCAGTCGGGGATATATTTTCGGGTGCTGAAGAACTCACTGGCGCAGCGTGCAGTTGCAGATACGCCGTTTGCCGGTCTTTCCTCGCACATGGTGGGACCGCTTGTCTATGGCATCGGCAGTGATCCGGTAGCAGCGGCAAAAGTGCTGCACGACTTTGCCAAGGGTAATGACAAGTTTGTGATCAAGGCTGGTGCAATGGCTAATTTCGTGATGTCGAGCAAAGATATTGCGAACCTGGCCACCATGCCGAGCCGCGAAGAACTGCTTTCGAAACTGCTGGGCACGATGCAGGCACCTATTACCAACTTTGTGCGGACACTCAACGAAGTGCCAACCAAATTTGTGCGTGGTCTCGCAGCTGTCCGTGATCAGAAACAAGTCGCTTAATCCGGTTTCGAGATAGTCGAAACCGTAATCAAACTAGAAATTAATTTTATCAGGAGAAAATCATGGCAGTAGCCAAAGCAGAAATTCTAGATGCAATCGCCAGTATGACCGTGCTGGAACTTTCCCAGCTGATCAAAGAGATGGAAGAAAAATTCGGTGTCTCAGCCGCTGCAGCAGCAGTGGTAGCAGCAGCTCCCGCAGCCGGTGCCGCTGCCGCCCCGGCGGAAGAGCAAACTGAATTTTCCGTAATACTGACCGCTGCCGGCGATAGCAAAGTTAACGTGATCAAAGTGGTGCGCGCGGTTACCGGCTTGGGCCTGAAAGAAGCCAAGGATCTGGTGGATGGAGCACCTAAAGCGGTCAAGGAAGGCATTTCCAAAGCCGACGCAGACGCCATTCAGAAGCAACTGACTGAGGCTGGCGCAGCCTGCGAGATCAAGTAAAGAGGTAATGCAAAGAGGTGGGCTGGTAGCACGAAACGTGCCGCCAGCCTTTAGCCCCTCTAGCGTGTTGATTTTCGCATTATTTGTGATGCAGAATGCATGACACAGGCGGCAGAATAAGCACTCTGCTTTCTGTTTTCTGACCCTCCGGAGAGATTCCATGAGCTACTCATTTACCGAGAAAAAACGCATCCGTAAAAGTTTCGCCAAGCGCGCCAGCGTGCTGCCGATTCCTTTTCTTCTCGCCACTCAGCTCGAATCATATGTAGCTTTCTTGCAAGCGCGAATTGAGGCGAATCAGCGCGCCAATCAGGGGCTGCAGGCAGCATTTGCCTCGATTTTCCCGATCGAAAGCCATTCCAAGAATGCGCGTCTCGATTTTGTCAGCTACGATCTCGGTACCCCGCCATTCGATGTCAAGGAATGCCAGCAACGCGGCCTCACTTATGCTTCGCCATTGCGTGCCAAGGTGCGGCTGACGCTCATGGATAAAGAAGCTTCCAAGCCGACAATTAAGGAGGTGAAGGAACAGGAAGTTTACATGGGAGAGATTCCTCTCATGACCAACACGGGCTCGTTCGTCATCAATGGCACCGAACGTGTGATCGTGTCGCAATTGCATCGCTCGCCTGGCGTATTCTTCGAGCACGACCGCGGCAAGACGCATTCGTCCGGCAAGTTACTGTTTTCCGCAAGAATTATTCCATATCGTGGTTCTTGGCTTGATTTCGAGTTCGATCCCAAGGACTACCTCTATTTCCGTGTTGACCGCCGGCGAAAAATGCCGATCACTACCCTGTTGAAAGCAATAGGCTATACGCCAGAACAGATTCTTTCGGGTTTCTTCTCTTTCGATGTTTTTCATCTGTCCAAGAAGGGAATCCAGTTTGAACTGGTGCCGGAACGTTTGCGTGGCGACATGGCGCGTTTTGACATTACCACCAAAGGCGGCAAGGTAATCGTACAGAAAGACAAGCGCATCACCGTCAAGCATGTGCGTGAGCTGCAACAGGCCGGCATAGACAAACTTACTGTGCCGGAAGATTTTCTGCTGGGGCGGGTGTTGGGTCACAACGTAGTAGATAAGGAAACTGGCGAAGTTGTGGCGCTGGCCAACGATGAGATTACCGAGGTTGTGCTCGCCAAGCTGCGCGAGGCCAACACAGAAAGAATTTACACCATTTATACCAACGATCTCGATCAGGGCGCCTACATATCACAGACTTTGCGGATAGATGAGACTGCCGACCAGATGGCTGCGCAAGTAGCCATATATCGGATGATGCGTCCCGGCGAACCACCTACCGAGGAAGCGGTCAAGTCACTGTTCAATGGTTTGTTCTATGCACCGGAACGCTATGATCTGTCCGTAGTGGGACGAATGAAATTCAATCGTCGCGTGGGCAAGACTGAATTGACTGGCGCCAATACTCTGTCGAATGAGGACATTATCGCGGTCATCATGATACTGGTAGAACTGCGCAATGGTCGCGGTGAGATAGATGACATCGACCATCTCGGCAACCGCCGTGTACGTTCTGTTGGCGAATTGGCTGAAAATCAGTTCCGTTCCGGACTGGTACGAGTGGAACGCGCAGTGAAAGAACGCTTGAGTCAGGCTGAATCGGATAATCTGATGCCGCATGATCTGATCAACGCCAAACCGGTATCGGCAGCGGTACGCGAATTTTTCGGTTCCAGTCAACTGTCGCAGTTTATGGATCAGACCAATCCGCTTTCAGAGATCACCCACAAACGGCGTGTATCTGCACTAGGACCGGGTGGCCTGACGCGCGAGCGCGCAGGGTTTGAGGTACGCGACGTGCATCCCACCCATTATGGCCGGGTGTGCCCGATCGAAACACCGGAAGGCCCCAACATCGGCCTGATCAATTCACTGGCGCTGTACGCCCGCACCAATGAATATGGTTTCATGGAAACGCCGTACCGCAAGGTGAAGATCGGCAAGGTTACCGATGAAATTGACTATCTGTCAGCCATCGAGGAAGGTCAGTATGTGATCGCCCAGGCGAATGCGGAACTGGATCGTCACGGCAAGTTTTCCAGTGACATTGTTTCCTGTCGTCACAAAAATGAATTCGCTCTGGCGACACCGGACCGGATCGAGTATATGGACGTGGCGCCGGCGCAGATCGTGTCGGTGGCAGCCTCACTGATTCCATTTCTGGAACATGATGATGCCAACCGTGCCCTGATGGGTTCCAACATGCAACGCCAGGCAGTGCCTTGCCTGCGTGCCGAGAAGTCATTGGTTGGTACCGGGATCGAACGTGTAGTCGCAGTGGATTCTGGCACTGCAGTGCAGGCAGTGCGCGGCGGTGTGGTGGACTATGTGGACGCAGGCCGGATCGTGGTGCGGGTGCATGATACTGAGACACGTGCCGGTGAAGTGGGTGTGGATATTTACAACCTGATCAAATACACCCGTTCCAACCAGAACACCAATATCAATCAGCGCCCGCTGGTGAAAGTAGGGGATGTGATTGCGCGTGGAGATGTGGTGGCAGATGGCGCTTCTACCGACTTGGGTGAGCTGGCATTAGGGCAGAATATGCTGGTTGCATTCATGCCATGGAACGGTTACAACTTTGAGGATTCGATCCTCATTTCCGAGCGTGTCGTTGCTGAAGACCGTTTCACCTCGATTCATATCGAAGAGCTCTCGGTGGTGAGTCGCGACACCAAACTGGGGACGGAAGAAATCACCGGTGATATTTCCAATCTGTCAGAGGTGCAACTCGGGCGTCTGGATGAATCGGGCATTGTCCATATTGGTGCCGAAGTGGAAGCGGGTGATGTGCTGGTAGGCAAAGTTACACCCAAAGGTGAAACCCAGTTGACGCCGGAAGAGAAATTGTTGCGGGCAATTTTTGGAGAGAAAGCCTCCGACGTAAAAGATACATCGCTACGCGTACCCTCCGGTATTTCCGGCACAGTGATCGATGTGCAGGTATTTACTCGCGAAGGGATTGAACGTGACAAGCGTGCCCAGCAGATCATTGATGACGAACTGAAACGCTACAAGAAAGATCTGGCTGATCAGATGCGGATCGTGGAGGCTGATGCATTTGAGCGTATCGAGCGTTTGCTCAAGGGTAAGGCGGCAACAGGCGGACCGAAAAAACTTGCCAAGGGTGCGCGCATTACGAAGGAGTATCTGGATAGTATTGATCCACACCATTGGTTCGACATTCGGCTGTCCAACGAAACGACCAGTCTGCAGTTGGAACAGATCAAGGAAGGTCTGGCGCAGAAGCGCAAGGCATTTGATGCCGCTTTTGACGAGAAGAAAAAGAAACTGACCCAAGGGGATGAGCTACCGCCAGGTGTGCAGAAAATGGTCAAGGTTTATGTGGCGGTGAAACGGCGGTTGCAGCCTGGCGACAAAATGGCAGGGCGCCATGGCAACAAGGGCGTAATCTCCAAGATCGTACCGGTGGAAGATATGCCTTACATGGCTGACGGCACTCCAGTGGACGTCGTGCTGAATCCTCTGGGTGTGCCTTCACGCATGAACGTGGGGCAGATACTGGAAACCCATCTGGGGTGGGCCGCGAAAGGTTTGGGCAGGAAAATCGGTGATATGCTGCAGGCCCACAACAAGCCCGCGGAGATCAGGAAGTTTCTTAACAAAATTTATAACAGCAGCGGCAAACCAGAGGATATCGCTTCGCTCACCGATGGAGAAATCCTGGATTTGGCGGAGAATCTCAAGGACGGTGTCCCTTTTGCAACCCCGGTGTTCGATGGTGCCACCGAGCATGAAATCAAGGACATGCTGGAGCTTGCCGGCCTGCCGCGATCCGGCCAGGTCGCGCTCTATGACGGCAGAACCGGTGAAGCTTTCGACCGCCCTGTTACGGTGGGCTACATGCATGTACTGAAATTGCATCACTTGGTGGACGACAAGATGCATGCGCGCTCTACCGGCCCCTACAGCCTGGTAACTCAGCAGCCGCTGGGCGGCAAGGCCCAGTTTGGCGGCCAGCGTTTCGGCGAGATGGAGGTTTGGGCATTGGAGGCCTATGGTGCTGCCTATACCCTACAAGAAATGTTGACGGTCAAATCTGACGATGTGAACGGACGCACCAAAGTGTACGAGAGTATCGTCAAGGGTGACCACAAGATTGATGCCGGCATGCCGGAATCATTCAATGTACTGGTAAAAGAAATCCGTTCGCTGGCGTTGGACATCGATTTGGATCGGCATTAGCAATTTTGCTGCAACGGCATAGAAAGCTGAAGGCTTTATATTTCCGTGCATCTTCGCCGATAAATTTTATATCGATCCCTGATTAACAGGAGTGACAAATGAAAGCACTGCTCGATTTATTCAAACAGGTTACGCAGAAGGAAGAGTTCGACTCGATCAAGATCGGCCTCGCTTCCCCAGAAAAAATACGCTCCTGGTCTTATGGTGAGGTAAAAAAACCTGAAACCATCAACTACCGGACTTTCAAGCCGGAGCGGGACGGATTGTTCTGTGCCAAGATTTTTGGTCCGGTAAAAGACTATGAGTGTCTGTGTGGAAAATACAAGCGCTTGAAGCATCGCGGCGTGATCTGCGAGAAATGCGGTGTCGAAGTCACGCTGTCCAAGGTGCGGCGTGAACGCATGGGGCACATTGAGCTGGCTTCCCCGGTGGCGCACATCTGGTTTCTAAAATCGTTGCCGTCGCGTTTAGGCATCGTGCTGGATATGACTCTGCGTGATATCGAGCGGGTGCTTTATTTCGAAGCCTTCGTAGTGACCGATCCCGGCATGACGCCGTTGGCGCGCTGCCAACTGCTGACGGATGACGATTATCGCGCCAAGATGGAGGAATATGGTGATGACTTCCGCGCCAGCATGGGTGCCGAGGGTATCCGTGACTTGTTAAGTAACATCAACATCCGTGCAGAAATTGATAATTTGCGGCGCGAGATGGCAACCACCGGTTCGGAAAC
>JAYUYT010000139.1:0-3613 GCA_043752345.1 Nitrosospira sp. | reverse complement strand
TGCCGACTATCTGGTTTTCAGTCGATTTCTGCCGGGTTTGGGTTTTTTTCTGCCCATGAGAAACCGCCTCCAAGCTTGGAACAAGGCGACCGATAAATTTAGAGTGTATCCCCTTGGTTGCCGGATGGGGCACGGTACGGCTCCACCCGAAGCTGTCTCTGAGCAGTTTCGGGCCGTAAAGCAGTCCGATCGATTCTACGAACGAAAAACAGGAGGAAGGTGAACTCCTGAAGGCTTTCCAGTTACCGGCAATGTGTAGACGCTGACGGCGGTAAATGATGGCCTTTTTCACTTCCTGGTCACTGGCGCCGCGAATATGCTCGTGCCCCCGCCATTTGGGTGTCAGCAGGACGGGCAGGTGAATCCGTGGCTTAGATGCCCCCAGTGGTACAAATTCCATGAAAGCGCCGAAAAATCCTGCAAAGCCAACGGTTTGCACGGTAGGCGCGATGGTTTCCAAAGCCCTGCGAAATACTTCCGATCTCACATCAATGCAGAATGCGGCCTGTACAGACGGACGGACCGGGGTGGAATTCTTCGCCGATGCTTGCAGGGTGGGACGAGCAAGTTCTGCGATGATTTTTTTCTGATAACTCAGTTCAAAGGCCGTTTGCAGCACAAAATCCATTTGCGTATGAGCTTGCGCGCTGGGTGCTGGGGCTTGCCGCATAGCTTTCACTGCATGCCGCCATGCGGTTTCCAGCTCCGGTGTCTGCCGAGCATTTAACAGGATCACTTCCCAGGCAAGCCGGATGGCGAGCAGATCGACGATGGAATCTTCATGACCTCCGACCATTTCCTTTTCCCATCGAAGGTAACGTGCCCAGGACGCCCAGCCACCGATATTCATCAAGGCGGCAAGGAGGTAATCTTCCAGCATATCCGCAGGTATGCCGAGCCTTTCTACTACCAGGGCAATGGTGTCTTCCGGACTGTTGGGAAGTGCAGCGACGGCGGTTCTGACATCACGCAGGCCCATCATCCTAGGGCTCAGATCGATTTCGGCATAATGCTGCCAGGCCTCGTAGAGGGATTCCTTCCGGCAGGGTTCCCGCCAGATGGCTTGGCCCTGATCAAAATAGGCCGCACAAAACTGGCTGATTTGTTCGACAACAAACCCGGTCCATGGGGTATTGTCCATTTCTCCCAAGACATCCGAAACCAGCGGCATCGAGCTCGGCAGTGTGGTGGTATCGCTGGCGATGGCCTTTTCCGCCTCTGCAGCGCTCATATTCAGACCATGTTGCTTTAACGCCTGCACTAAATCGGCTTGGGCAATACGGCCTGTCGAAATTTGCTCTCGATAGTAATGACGTGGCATAACCAGGGAAGACCTGGCTACTCTTCCTAGAGTCTCATTGGCCTTTTCGAAGTCCTGATCGCGCAGGCCAAAATAAGGGCTGACTGCCACGAAGGCGTCGAGCGGCCAGAGTGGAGCGATCCGTTGGCATACCGAATCTACGATAAATTTAATCGAAACGGATTTATCAATAGCTATACCTCTATTGTATTCAGTTGTCGTGTGATCCATGATCAAACTCCTTTCGGATGGGTATATGGAACGGTGTGTATAGGCCAAAAACGGCGTACAAGTCGCGAAAACGGAATATCGACATACAACCCGTTATAGAGATGCACGTAAATTCTGCGCGCGAACGGGTTGCCCAGCATCTTGGGCAAGCTCTGCTGAATCAACAGGATGGAAACAAACACCAGCATCACCAAACCGATGAGGGCGAACTGACCGGGACCGTTGATCATCCGCTCGGCTGGCAAGCTCGTTGCCAGCATGAAATCAAATACGGCATGCAGACTAAAATAAGCGGTACAAACCAGAGCGCTGAGGCCAGCCGCGCGTGCGATGAATGCAGCCCCCATGCCTGCCTTGAAAGACTGGAGCAAGAGCTGAGACATTGCCACCGCAACGATTACGCCAAATGCAAGGAGTGCTGGCTGACTCTCCGGAGCCACGCCAAATGCAGCCCCGATGCCCATTGTCATTAGACTCGCGAAGGCGAGCACGGCGATCCACTGCCAGAATGTTGGTGTGGATTGGGTGGGGTGCACGGCTGGCGCGCGAAAGATATCCACGCCACTACCCGAAGACAAAAAGGCATGCGCTTTGTATAGGGAGTGCGTCACCAGGTGCAGCATCGCCAGGCTGTACAACCCAAGACCACATTCCAGCAACATGAAGCCCATCTGGGCAGTGGTCGTCCAGGCCAGATACACCTTGATACTGGTTTGGGTCAGCATGATCAACGCGGCGGCAGTGATCGTAATGAGTCCGATGATGGCCAGGACGTTGGAGGCCGTGATGGCCTGTGACATGATCGGGCTCATGCGAATGATCAGGAAAGCTCCCCCATTGACAATACCCGCATGCAATAGGGCCGACACAGGGGTAGGGGCTTCCATTACTTGGATTAACCAGCCTTGCAGGGGAAACTGGGCCGTCTTAAGTGCTGCGGCCAGTACAATGAGCCCGCTGGCCCATTGGAGTGCGACCGGAAGTGGCCCGGTCATTGCCGCCATGGCATGAAAAATCACCTCAAACTCCATAGTGTGCAGGGTAGAGCCAATGAGCAATACGGCTATCAGCAGGCTAACCTCGCCCACCCGGCTGAGAATGATTTTTTTACGCGCCGCGAGTACAGCGCCCGCCCGCTCTGGATAGAACATCAGGAGGTGATGCAAGCAAAGGCTGGTGGACATCCATGCCAATACGAACATCAGCATGTTGCCGGAAACAATCAGCGTCAGGATAGATGCGAGCGTGAGATTGAGCCAGGTATAAAACCGCCCCTGATGTTTGTCGCCCTGGAGATAGTTGCGCGCGTAGCGGGAGACCACGAATCCGACGAAAGAAACCAGAGAGAGCATCATCACCGTTACTGTATTGATATAGATACTCAGGGCCAACGCCCCTAAGTCCCCTGGCAACGCAAAGGAGAATGGAGTTACCGTTAGGGGTTTCCCGCCGAACGCATACAGCAGTGTGGCAAGGACTGCGCAAAGGAAAGACGACGCAGCGGCACCGTTACTTAGGCGTGCCATCAGCCGGGCATGTTCGCCGGGCAGAATGCTTCCTAAAAACCCCATCACCCAAAGTAGCAACGGCGCCGCAGAGATGAGCACAAGAATGATGAAATTCAGGTTTGATGGCATGACAATCTCCGTATACAGCATGGTTGACTCCTCTCAATTGGGTCCGTCCGTCGGCGCACTCCATCGGCGCGCACGGGGACTGATAGATGAATTTGATTATGGAGGTACAGCTTTTTTAATAATAGTTAAATATACTTACTAATATGTTTAACAATAGCTTAATAGAAAACGATGTCTGCCGCGCCACGCGAGCCTGCAGCAGTACTGACGGCGGTGGGCAGATAGCGGTCGAAGTACCCAAGATACGTAACCGTTCCGGATCAGACATCAAGCTCAATTCGAATATCGTGCGGCCCTATATCAGGGAATCGCAGCATGTGTCTACGGCACTGCTCTGGCTGTACCTGAAAGGGATGTCCACGAAAGACATGAGGGAGTCCTTACGGGTATTGCTGGGAGGCAGCGGCAGCGCGCCGGGGCGCAACACCTACGGGCGTTCGTTGAG
>JAYUYT010000138.1:0-9082 GCA_043752345.1 Nitrosospira sp. | reverse complement strand
CCATTACGCCGGAAATAAAGTGGCGCCTTTATGCCGACAATCTACTGGCGCCTTTATGCCGGAAACGGAATGGCTCCATGATGCCGAAAGTTCACAATGGCGAACCAAACGGCGTGGAAAGGCAAAGGGAGTCTATCTGTTTAACCACAAGGCACTGGCCAATGTCTTCCGGGCGAAGATGCTGGCGGCCATAGAAGCCGCCGGATTGACACTTCCCTGTCGCTACCCGAAAGAGTGGGTGGTGGATTGCAAATCCGTAGGCACTGGCGAGAAGGCGCTGATCTACCTCGGGCGCTATCTTTACCGGGGCGTCATCCGGGAGAAGGATATCGTCGCCTGCAACAACGGCCAGGTGAGCTTCCGTTATCGCAACGCCAAGACCGGGAAGATGGAACGCAGGACAGTGTCCGGCGTGCATTTCCTGTGGCTGGTACTTCAGCATGTGCTGCCCAAAGGCTTCTGGCGAGCACGCAACTTTGGCTTTCTACACCCCAACTGCAAGCGCCTGATCGCCTTGCTGCACGTGCTGCTGAAATTCGCGCCTAGCCAGGCACTGGCGGGGATCAAGAAACGGGCACCCATCCTGTGCACTTGCTGCGGGGCGGTGATGAAGATTGTACGAACGCGGGTGCGGTCTTTGTTCTGTGGACCCTTGCCGGTGTCCATCGCCGTGCAGGGGGCGCACTGACCATGTAAGCAGAACGCCCCTCGGCAAGTGACGGGAGATCAGCGCCCACAAGCTGAGGCACCGGCTTGCCTCGAATCGGGGCTCAATAGGCAATAAACGCCCAATCTGGTATCGGCTGCCGCAACAGCGCGCATGAAACGGGCTTTCAAGCCCTCTTCCTCCCGGCAGGACTTCAATCCAGGGTAATTCCCAAAGATATATTTTCTATGAGGCCCGACCCGCACTCAGGGGCCGGGCTTGTCCAACAAACGGTTCAGATCGTGGCTTCGCTTCGCTCGCACGATCTAACCTTATTCGTTAGGCTTGATGCGTGATTGCAAGACTCCACGACTTGGCACCGCGACTCAGTGCCAACAGGTCGCACTGGGCTGACCATTTGGACCATTTGCGTTGATCCAGAAGCGCTTGGTCGGATCCCCCACGCCACCGTAAGCCTGGAAGTACCAGCCCCAGCCATCGTGAAATTCAGCAACACGCCAACCTGTTCCGAACTCTGAAACGCACAAGGCATTTGCACCGGCAAGGGTTGCGGGCGGCACTGTGGCGCTTGTCGTCCCAACAACACCGCCTGACCACTTGTTGTACTGGCTGATATTATTCACGCTCGCAGGGCGTGAAAGTGGGAATCCTGTTCCGGCCTTCTTGATGCAGAGAATGGGCAACGCCGCCGTGCACGCGGTGTCGCCTTGATAGGGATTGCATTCATTCTGACCCGCTGAATTTCCACAGCCGACACGAATCGTGCCGGTCGGCGCATTCGTCGAGACGAGCTTCCAAGTTAAACCCTTAGGCGGCGGTGCACAGGACGGCACCGTGATTTGGTATTCTCCCTGTAGAGCAGGGTTTTGCACAGTGACTTTGTAAGTGCCTGGAGTGACTAAGAAGTAACGGGTTTTGTCATCAGGGTCGACCGAAGTCGATGGAGTAAATGGGTTCGATGGATTCGGCGTGGTGTTGAATACATACTGCAACATGGCGACAAACCAATTGGGGGACTGGGTTGAGATCGAGGCATTTACATTGTAGATGACGTTTTCATAAGTTACACACTGACCAACGACATTTCCATAATAGTTCTCTATGGCTGCAGCTTGGCGTGGTGCGACTAATGCGGTCACAAAAAGGCATACGGCTGTGAAAGCCGAGATGTGGGATAGGATGCGGGGAGCTTTGACTGAAACAACGACAGCAACTATTTGAGAATAACGCATGGTCAATACCTCCTATTTGGTTGATTTTCAAGTTCCGAGTAGTAGTGCTTACCCGTGTCGGGATTCACGTTGATGTTGTCTTCTCCGTAGTCCACAAATGAGCTGCCTAACGTTCAAATTGAGGGGCGCGCCGCTTTTGGCGCGTCCCTCTCGAATGCAGAGTTAGGCTGGACGCGTAATTGTGAGACATGAACACACGCCTTTGCGTGGGCGTTATCTACCCTCATTGATTCTGGGGCTCAGTCATAACAGGCACGGTTTTGAAATCGCTGCACATGTCCAAGTCCGATTGCCCACGCCCCCTGACCTACTACAAGTCAGTTGCTTCCCTGATGATTTTATCCAGTGTTGATAACTACCGCCATGTAAGTTTCCGACTTTATTTCTCCAATCATCCTTTGCTCTGCTTTTGGCCAACGCGTTATTGTTTTTGGCGCTACCGTTCCCAGTCTCAGAATTCTTACAATCCGCCATTGCTGGGCTCATCCCTCCAGCCAAGACCACTACAAGGATAATGAGCGCGGTACGGTAAAATGTAATGAACCTACGAACCCCTACACCCCCCTTTTGAATGTTTAATACTGGGTTATTTACAGTAGCCATTCTAATTCTCCTTTATTCCTAGTTTAGTTGGGAAACGTAGTAATGCTCGTGTTCGCATCCCAAAATTACGATCACGAAGCGCCTAACGTAGAGTTAACCGGCAGGCCGCTTTTGGCCTGTCCGGGTTGAACGCCGGGTTAGCGGGGTTTAAGGTGTCGCAAAACATCTTTAGCGTGTTTAAGCATTTCGGAATGTGCGGCCTCATTAACGGTAACGCTGCCATTCGCGGGGTTGTACTCACTTGCCTCGTTTTGAACTTTTCGCAGCCCTTCGACGCTTTTGCGGAAGCTGTTTTTCCTATACCAAGGAAGATGGTGCTCTATAACGTCGGGATCAAAATTTTCGACACCAAGAGACCGAGACTCGATTTGTTGTTTGATACGGAAATAAATAGGGCTGACAACATCATTAAACTCCTTGCGCCTGTCACGCTCAATGGAAAAATAGTTTCCAGCGAGAGTTCCAGCAAGAAACCCGGCTACGGTGAAAAGTTCAGCATTGTTTTGAAATACTGCGTGGATTTCTTCAAGCATCATTTTTACTTTATAGCATGGACTGTGTTCGGATTCATCTGCGGATACGGGGTTCCTGCTAACGTGAAGCTAAGGGGCGGCGCGCTTTTGCGCCGTTCCGCTTGAGCGTAGGGTTAGCTGCCATGGTGATCAAAACCCGATCATCGCGGGAAGGCTTTTGATTGTCATGGCAAACTCAGGTTTAACCTCAGTGTATGCCCAGACAACCAAAGTCGTAAACAGTATGGGCTGCCCAATAACGAATGCCATGACACCAAAAGCTTCGAGGAAGAATTGAGTATTTCTCCCAGACTGATGAGATATCCGAAGATGAGCGACGATATCAAACCCCCACTTCTTGAGAACCAACAACTCAGCGACTGCGAGGAGGGAGAAGACGACGACGAAGCCAAAAATTACAAGCAATAATTCCATTGCATCCCCCAATGCTAAGTGTAGCTAACTATAAGTAGACACCTGTTTGAGTGTATATTAATATATAGAATATTGTACAGCAGCGTTCCATAGTACCTCATAGCAACTGAATATATAAGATATTTTCCTCTATACAGCAAGCGATCATGCAGACCACAAATACCCCTGCACCAACGAGCCCAAAACTGCTGGATCAAGTGCGTGATCGCATACGGGTTAAACACTACAGCATTCGTACCGAAACGCAATATGTGCAGTGGATTAAGCGTTTTATTCTGTTTCATGGCAAGCGTCATCCGCAAGACATGGGAGCGGTGGAAGTGGAAGCGTTTTTGACGCATTTGGCGGTTGCAGGGAACGTATCGGCTTCGACGCAAAACCAGGCGCTGTCCGCTTTGTTGTTTTTGTATCGGGAGGTGCTGCAAATCGAGTTGCCGTGGCTGAACGATGTGGTGCGAGCAAAACAACCGCAGCGACTGCCGGTGGTGTTAACGCGAACTGAGGTACGCGCGGTGCTGGATCGGATGCCTGGGGTGTACGGCTTGATGGCCAGTACTTTGTATGGCACGGGAATGCGGTTGATGGAGTGTGTGCGGTTGCGGGTGAAGGATGTGGATTTTGAGAGTGGAGAGATTTTGATCCGGGATGGCAAGGGGGCGAAGGATAGAGTGACCATGTTGCCGGAATCGCTGGTGAGCGCATTGCAAGCGCACTTGCTCTGGCGCCGTGCGTTGTTTGATGACGATACCCGGTCGGGTAAGGGATCAATTTATTTACCGGATGCACTGGAACGTAAATATCCGGACGCGGCAACAGGATGGGGTTGGCAGTATATTTTCTGTTCGGGCAGTTTCTCGCTTGATCCGCGCAGTGGTGTTGAGCGGCGGCATCATATCGATGAGAAACTGTTGCAGCGGGCGATGAAGAAGGCGGTGCTAGCTTCAGGCATGGCAAAATTGGCAACACCGCACACGTTGCGCCATTCGTTTGCTACGCATCTGCTGGATTCAGGTTACGACATCCGCACCGTGCAGGAATTGCTCGGTCACAAAGATGTGCAGACGACGATGATTTATACGCACGTGCTGAACCGTGGTGGGCGCGGCGTGGTGAGTCCGCTGGATAGATAACCCCGAATCTGGCGCTTGATTTCCCGGCGGGGTAGGGAAACAGCTACTGGCGGGGTCGGCAGGCTTGCCTATACTGGCGCAAGGTGTCGAGCGGACGCGTCCGCTGGAACCTGTGGTTGGACGACTTGAGCTTCATTTCTTTGATGCCGCCGGTTCAGACGGCTTCTTCACCGGATCCATTAGCAAGTCGAAGTTGCACACGCCTTCTTTTTCATCGCATTTCTTAGCGTTGCGAAATGCATTTTCGCGACACACCTCCTGAGAAGCCCCTGCGGGCTCCAACTTACACACTTCAAGTTCCTTCTTCAGTTCATCGCGACACAGCACGCAATTGGGTGCTGTAGCGAGTGCAGGAACGGTGTATGACAGCAGGATGATTGCGGCAATGCGCATAAGCACGACAATAACCTCCGATCAAAGCTCTTTAGACGTCCAACTATCGATAAAAGATGTCAGGCTCGAATTATTGTTCAAAATCTCGCCGAGCCAGTGCAAGTCATGATAATCCTTTTCCGCGCGAAAACAAGCCACGCGGTTATGAGCGCCCATGACACTACCGTAATTGATCGATGCGCAATGGAACTGGTGCTGTGTTCATGTTTACAAGTTATCCGGCGAATCGCGCCGCCTATCATGCTGCTGCAACGCCCACTGCACGTGCTCGCGCACCAGCGCTGAAGCATCGTCGCGTCGCGCCTGCAATGCACCAGTCACCGCTGCGGACGATGGCGCGTTGCCCAGCCCGACCGCCAGATTGCGCAACCATTGTTCATGGCCGATGCGGCGGATCGGGCTGCCGGCAAGTGCGGTTTCGAACTGCTCCTTGCTCCAGCCGAACAGTTCGACCAGAGAGACATCATCCAGGCCGTTGCGCACGGCGAAATCATCTTCACCGGTGATTGCGGCAAACTTGTTCCAGGGACAGATCAACTGGCAATCATCGCAGCCGTACACCCGGTTGCCGATCAGGGGGCGCAGCAGTTCCGGGATGCTGCCCTTATGTTCGATGGTGAGGTAGGAAATGCAGCGCCTCGCATCCAGCCGATAAGGTGCGATGATGGCCTGGGTCGGACAGATATCGATGCATTTGCTGCAACTGCCACAGTAATTGCCAATGGCGCTATCCACCGGCAGCGGCAAATCGGTATACACCTCGCCCAGAAAAAACATCGACCCTGCTGCGCGTGAAAGCAGCAGCGTATGTTTGCCGCGCCAGCCAAGGCCGGATTTCTGCGCCCACTCCACTTCCATCACCGGTGCGCTGTCAGTGAACACGCGGTAGTTGAAAGGTCCCACCTCAGCGGCAATTTTATCGGCCAGTTTCTGTAAGCGCGCGCGCAGCACCTTGTGGTAATCGCGCCCCAGTGCGTAGCGGGAAATAAATGCCCTGGTGCCATCCTGCATTACCTCCCAGCTGTCTTTCGCAGCAGGGGGTGTGTTATTCATGCGCACCGAGATCACGCGTAGCGTGCCGGGCACGAGTTCCGCCGGGCGGGTGCGGCGGCTACCGTGTTTTGCCATATAATCCATCTCGCCGTGATGGCCCTGGTTGAGCCACTCGCGCAGGCCCGCTTCGGCCTGCGACATATCCGCGCCAGCATCGGCGATGCGGATATCCTGGAAACCGAGTTCCTTGCTCCAGGCTTTGATGGCAACAGCCAGCGCCACGAAATCTTGTGACGGATTTTTGGAGATACTTTCTTGCATAGTCCTCATCATACCGGCTCTGCCGCGATACATCATCTTGCGGATGAAGCTGCAACGCTGGCGTTGGGCGCGGAGATCGCGGCGATATTGCGTCCTGGTCTGGTCATTTTTCTGTGCGGCAATCTCGGCGCCGGCAAGACCACGCTGGCCCGCGGCATCTTGCGCGGGCTGGGTTATCAGGGAAAAGTGAAGAGTCCTACGTATAATTTGGTTGAACTTTACAAAATTTCTAGGTTATACTTGTATCACTTTGATTTCTATCGTTTCAACGATCCGATCGAATGGGAAGACGCAGGTTTCCGCGAATATTTCAATGCGGATTCGATCTGTCTGGTGGAATGGCCCGAAAAAGCTGACGGACTATTGCCTACAGCGGATCTACAGGTTCTTCTCAGTATCACCGAAACAGGCCGCAATGTCGAAATTCAAGCGGGCACGGAGGCGGGCAGACAGTGTTTGAAACATTGGCAATCTCCAGCACACCCCTAATCACGGCAGCACCCACTCGCCGCAATCCCTCATTTTTTTCAACACTGCTCACATTTTTGTCGCTAACGGGGACGGTGGCATTGCTGTTTTTGTCCGGCAATGCGGCCTCTGCCGATACGACCATCAGTGCCGCCCGTGTCTGGCCGGCAGTGGAATACACCCGCATCACGCTGGAATCAGCCACGCCGATTAAGTACTCGGTTAGCATGCTGAAGAACCCGGATCGGGTGGTGGTTGATCTGGAAGACATCACATTTACTTCGGAACTGGAAAATCTGCCGGGTAAAATCAACGCTGCCGATCCTTATATCCGCGCGCTACGCATCGGTCGCTTCAAGCTGGGCGTGCTGCGGCTGGTGCTGGATCTCAAAACCGAGGTTGCACCGCAAGTATTCGAGCTCAAGCCCGTGGCCAGTTACGGCTATCGGCTGCTGCTGGATATTTACCCGGTCATCCCGCTCGATCCGTTGATGGCATTGCTAAACGAGAATGCAAAGATAACGGCACAGACTGGCGACAGCGCCGATACCAGGCCCGAGGTAAAAACCCAAGACAAAGCTGGCAGAAGCAGTGAAACCGCCGGAAAATCCAGGCCGGAAATAAGACGGCTCATTACCATCGCAATTGACCCGGGCCACGGCGGTGAGGATCCCGGTGCCATAAGCCGCAGCGGCACCCAGGAGAAAGATATCACGCTGGCCATCGCCAGAAAACTCAAGGCCAAGATAGATAAAGAACCCAACATGCGTGCGGCATTGACTCGGGACGGGGATTATTTCATATCGCTGCCAATGCGTCTGGTCAAAGCGCGCCAGTTGAACGCCGACCTGTTCGTATCAGTTCATGCCGATGCTTTCATCAAGCCGCATGCGCGCGGTTCGTCGGTGTTTGCACTATCCGAGCGCGGCGCGACTTCTGTAGCCGCCCGCTGGCTGGCGAAAAAGGAAAATGACGCGGATCTGATCGGCGGGGTTAATCTTGACGTTAAAGACCATTATCTCAAACAAACCCTGCTGGATTTGTCGCAGACCGCAACCATCAACGACAGTCTCAAGCTCGGCCGGGAAATGCTCGCGGAAATCGGCGATATCAACCATCTGCACAAAAACGAGGTGGAGCAGGCAGAATTTGCTGTACTCAAATCCCCCGATATTCCTTCGATCCTGGTGGAAACCGCCTTTATCAGCAATCCCGACGAAGAAAAGAGACTGAAAGATACTGCCTATCAGGATAAAATGGCCGAAGCGATGCTCGCTGGCATCAAGCGTTACTTCGCCAACAACCCGCCGCTGGCACGTTCCAGAATGGTGCGGCTGGAGTAACTCTCGGCCGTCTGTAAATTCTGCTACCCTCTGCTCGGCTGGTAAAGATCACTTGTGTTCGGCTGCTATGGCGCTCATGTGGAAACCTAGTTGACCTTGGCGACGCTCCTCGAAGTAGCGTTGCAGCGGCTCGCGAATGACACGGAAAGCCAGTGTGTCCCAAGGGATTTCCACCTCGCTAAAAAGCTGGACCTCCAGACTTTCGATTCCGGGTTTGAAGTCCAGATCCAGCAACCGTGCCCGAAACAGTATATGCACCTGGTCGATATGCGGCAGACTGTAAATGGCATAGAGGGTGCCCATTTCCACCCGGGCATTGGCTTCTTCCAGGGTCTCACGCGCAGCAGCCTCAACCAGGGTTTCGGCATTTTCCATAAATCCCGCAGGTAAGGTCCATAAACCGTAGCGCGGCTCGATGGCACGGCGGCATAGCAATATCTTGTCTTCCCATTCAGGGATGCAGCCCACCACCATTTTTGGATTCTGATAATGAATAACGCTGCAGGCGGGACACACGTAACGCGGCAGTGTGTCACCTGCGGGAATGCGCAGCTCGACCAGTGCGCCACAATTGCTGCAATATTTCATAAGAGGACTTTGGTTTTATGGGCTGCTTGTGCCATTGAATGGGTGGCATTAATTTTAACACGGAGGCTGATGCGCTGATTGATGGTCGGCCAGGCTCCGTCGCAGCACAGCGCCCGCGAATGGAAGCATATTCTGCTATGATCCAGCAGGCTTTTAACGCAGATCGACAATGGAAACTCATTCTCTCTTCACGAAACTCGCATGAAGCTCGCCATTGCCCAAATCAATTGCATAGTCGGCGATCTTGCCGGTAATAGCATAAAAATACTTGATTTTGCCAGTCGCGCAAGAAACATGGGAGCCACATTGGTCGTCACGCCGGAACTGGCATTGTCCGGCTATCCGCCTGAAGATTTGCTGCTGCGTGAAGGATTTCATCAAGCGTGCAAAAATGCGC
>JAYUYT010000137.1:0-20791 GCA_043752345.1 Nitrosospira sp. | reverse complement strand
TCACTTGTGATTTAGAAATGGAATCACTTGGCTAATGGATTATCTGGGTTTAAGAGTTTGGCGCGTTGCCGCGCATGACCGTGACCTTGTAATTCTGGTAGAGCTGGTACAGTTGTGCAAACATTTTTCCGGGGTTGCCATCGCCCACCGCTTTGCCATCGAGACGGGTGATAGGCATGATTTCTTTGGTCGATGAAGTCAGCAGCAGTTCCTGGGCGGTGCGCACTTCATATTCAGATACTTCCCTCACTTCGTACGGAATGGCATGGGCAGCCGCCAGTTCCAGTACGATATCGTAGGTAATGCCGGGCAGCATCAGATGATTCTTAGGCGGAGCCAGCAGCATGCCATCTTTTGCCACGAAAATATTGCTGGCCGCGCCTTCGGTCAGAAAGCCTTCTCGCAGCAGCACGGTTTCCACCGCACCCACGTCCACCGCTATCTGGCGCAGCAACACGTTAGGCAGCAGCGAAATTGCTTTGATGTCGCAACGCAACCAGCGGTTGTCGTTGGCGGTGATAGCAGCAACGCCGCTGGCGAGAAGTTCCTTGGGTGGGGTCAGCAGCGGGTTGCTCATGATGAATACCGTGGGCGCGACATCTTTGGGGAAAGCGTGATCGCGCTTGGCCACGCCGCGCGTAATATGTAAGTAGAGATATTGATCGTCACCTTCGTTGCCGGCGATGATTTGTTTCAGCAAGTCACCCCACTCGGTATCAGAGTGGGGATTGGTTATGCGAATGCCGTCGAGGCTATGCCGCAAGCGGCGCAGATGCTCGGCCAGGCGGAAAGGTCTGCGCGAATATACCGGGATCACTTCGTATACGCCGTCACCGAAAATGAAGCCCCGGTCCAGCACCGGAATGCGTGCTTCTTCGATGGGCATGAAGTCGCCATTGAGATAAATCATACTGATCCTTGAAGGTTTCTGCAGTGAAAAATTAATTGAGCAGCAATCGTATGCTATCCCAAGTGCGGCCAAAAATGTTGGCAATACCCACGGTTTCCAGAGCCACCAGCGGGTACTCGGCTATTGGTTTGCCATCGAGCGAGAGTTTGACTGTGCCCACTTTTTGTCCGGCACTGATGGGCGCAACCAGAGGGCGCTGGTATTCCATGGTGGCTTTCAGCTTATCGCTCTGCCCCTTCGGCAGGGTGAAGTAGAGATCCTGGTTGAATCCTGTCCGGAGCGTGTTCTGTGTGCCTTTCCATAGCGGCATGGTAGTCACCTCCTGTTCCTTTCGGTACAGGCGCACGGTATCGTAGAACTGGAAACCGTGGTTCAACAGGCGCTGGCTTTCCATGGTGCGCATATTGTCGGAGGCGGTTCCCATCACTACAGAGATCAGTCGCCGCTCGTTGCGTTTGGCGGAGGTGATCAGGCAGTAGCCAGCAGTTTGCGTATGTCCGGTCTTGAGGCCATCGACGCTGGGGTCGAGCCACAGCAGACGGTTGCGATTGGGCTGGGTAATCTTGTTGTAGGTGTATTCCCGCAGCGAATAGAGTGGATAGTATTCCTGGAAATCCCGGATCATGGCTGCCGCCAGCAAGGCGAGATCGTGGACGGTTGTATAGTGTTCCGGATGCGACAGACCGGTAGAATTGGCGAAGCGGGTTTCTCCCATGCCCATACGCGAGGCCTCCTTGTTCATCATTTGTACAAAGGCTTCCTCCGAGCCTGCGACGGCTTCCGCCAGCGCGATGCAGGCGTCATTACCGGACTGCACGATCATGCCGCGTATCAGTTCATCCACTGTTACCGGTCTGTTAGGTTCGATGAACATGCGTGAGCCTTGTGTGCGCCAGGCGCGTTCCGACACGGGTACGGTTTGAGTCAGGGTGATGCGTTTCTGTTTGATGGCCGAGAAAACGACATATGCTGTCATCAGTTTGGTCAGCGATGCCGGTTCGATGCGGTCATGGATATTCTGGCCGAGCAACGTCTGACCACTCTGGAAATCGGTGAGAACGTAGGCCTTGGCAGCCACGGATAAAGCGGGTGACGGTGGCGTGTAATGTTTGGGTTGCTGGGCGAACACGGGGAACGCATAAAAGCACAGCAGCAGCGGGAGGAAACGTTTCATGAGAGAGCGCAAAAAAAGTCATTATATCCCAGCTGCGCGCGGGCTACCGATCTTGCTACAAATGGTGAGTTTGTCCGCAGTCGCTAGGGTTTGTCACGGCACAGACTGAAGCCGTCGCTCCAGCCTGCGCGGTATTGGTCATCAGCAGAATGGCGACGTTTATCCTTGTATCCGTAGGCAGTTTTCTTGGCAGTTTCGCAGCCATCAATGTAACCGTCCTTGAAAGCTGGCGGGTAGCCGGAAAGGTTATAGGTGGGGCGCGTACTCGGTGGCAGCGGTCCGGCAGGGCGTTGATCCAGTCCGATGGCTGTACAACCTGCAAGCACTGAAACAATGGAAATTACCGTGAGTAGACGCATTGCAGTTCCGTTGGCTGATCTGAGGTCTCTATCCCGCCCAACTCGCAATTCCCAGCAGCAGTAATAGCGTCAGCCACAATACCAGGGTGCGCCAGATCAGGCCAGTGGTGCTTTGCAGAAAATCCATATCGGCTTCCTCGCCCATACCTAGTTCTGGACGGTAGTGAACGTTGCTGGCTTCCTGCAGCGAATCTCCCAGGCGCACGCCCAGCGCACCTGCACCACTGGCAAGAATGATGCCCTGGGTATGATTCGCCCATGATGCGGCCTGCGCACGCCAGCAATAAATCGCATCCTCAAAGTTACCGGCGATGGCGAAACTCACCGCAGTCAATCTTGCTGGCAGCCAATCTATGATCTTGAACGCTTTTGCAGCGAATTGGCCGAATGCGCCAAACTCTTTTTCCGGGCGGCTGCCCCAACGCTCGCCCAGCAACTCCGCAAGGCGGTACAGCACCGCACCCAACGGTCCTGGCAGCAAAGCAAAACAGACGATTATCCCGAATACGTAGCGGTGTGAATGAAGCAGTCCCAATTCAATCGCAACCCGTGCAATCGCCTCACTGCTGAGTTCATCCGCAGGCGTTCCACGCCATTGCCGCAGCAGTTCTCGAGCTTGCGGCAGATCGCCATTCCTGAGGGCACGGTTGATTTCGGCGAATAGATGGTTGAACTGGTGAAAGCTTATGGTGAAATAAAGCACTACCACATTCCACGCCCATGCCAGCAATGGACTCAGACTAAGCAGAAAATAATAGATCGCGCCGGTAAGCAACAACAGCGGGAACACCGCGGCGATCCATGCTGCGATGCCATGACGGCTTACGCCGGTGTTGAAGTAGCGCTCCAGCGCATCGGCATAGGAGGAAAACAGCAGTATGGCTTGATTGCGGCTGCCAGTGGGACGCCATTGCTCCAGCAGAAGAGCGAAGACTATCGAGAACAAGGTCATTGCGAGGCGGCCATAATATAAACCTGAATTCCCTGTTATTGCCGCAGCACCGATTTGAGCAGTTTGCCCATCTCTGCGGGGTTGCGAGTCACCTTGATCCCGCATTCTTCCATTACCGCAAGTTTTTCCTGTGCCGTGCCCTTGCTGCCGGAGATGATCGCACCGGCGTGTCCCATGCGCTTGCCTGCCGGTGCGGTTATACCAGCGATGAAGCCCACCACCGGTTTCTGCATATTGTCCTTGACCCAGCGAGCGCAGTCTTCTTCGTCGGAGCCGCCGATTTCTCCCACCATCACAACCGCATCGGTTGCATCATCGTTGTTGAACAATTGCATCACATCAAGGTGTTTCAAGCCGTTCACCGGATCGCCGCCGATGCCGATACAGGTGGACTGCCCCAATCCTTGCTCCATCAATTGTGCCACTGCTTCGTAGGTCAGGGTGCCAGAGCGCGATACCACGCCGATGCGGCCTTGCTTGTGAATGTGACCGGGCATGATGCCGATCTTGATTTCGTCAGGGGTAATGATGCCGGGGCAATTGGGGCCGATCAACCGGGTTTTCCGGCCCTGCATTTTGTAGCGTGTGCGCAGCATGTCGCGTACCGGAATACCTTCAGTGATGCAGATTACCAGATCCAGTTCAGCTTCCACCGCTTCATCAATCGCAGCGGCGGCGAATGGCGGCGGTACGTAGATTACGGAAACGGTGGCGCCGCTGGCCTGCTTCGCCTCCTTGACGGTGGCATAGATCGGAATGCCCTCGAAATCCTCACCCGGTTTCTTCGGATTTACTCCGGCCACAAAACAATTCCTGCCATTGGCGTAGTCGCGGCACATGCGCGTGTGAAATTGTCCGGTCTTGCCGGTGATGCCCTGGGTCATGACGCGGGTGTTCTTGTCTATCAGGATAGCCATGGCTACACTCCCCTCGCTGCCGTGACAGCTTTCTCGGCGGCATCCGCCATGTTGTTTGCCGAAATGATCGGCAGTCCGGATTCGGCCAGGATTTTCTTGCCCAGATCTACATTGGTACCTTCGAGACGCACTACCAGCGGCACGCTGAGTCCCACTTCCCGCGCTGCCACCACTACGCCTTCGGCAATCACATCGCATTTCATGATGCCGCCGAATATGTTTACCAGGATGGCTTGCAGCTTTGGGTTGCGCAGCATCAGCTTGAACGCCTCAGTTACTTTCTCGGCGGTGGCACCACCGCCGACATCGAGAAAATTGGCGGGGCTGCCGCCATAGAGCTTGATGATATCCATGGTCGCCATCGCCAATCCTGCGCCATTGACCAGACAGCCGATATTACCGTCCAGTGAAATGTAGGAAAGATCGTGTTTGGATGCTTCGATCTCCGCCGGGTCTTCTTCGTCCAGATCGCGCAAGGCGGCGATTTCGGGGTGACGGAACAGCGCGTTGTCGTCGAAATTCATTTTCGCATCGAGCGCGAGCACGTGATCGTCAGCGGTAAGTACCAATGGATTGATTTCGACCAGCGATGCGTCGGTGTTGTCAAAAGCCCGGTACAGGTTTTGCAGCAAGACCTGCGTTTCGGTCACGGCGGATTCGGTGACACCGATCTTGCGGGCGATGTCGTCGGCGTCCTGATCGGTCAATCCCGCCAGCGGATCAATCAATACCTTGTGAATTTTCTCCGGTGTGCTGGCGGCGACCTGTTCGATATCCATGCCACCTTCGGAACTCGCCATCAGGCACACGCGCTGGCTACTGCGATCCACCACCAGGCCGATGTAAAGTTCCTTCTTGATGTCGGCGCCCTGCTCGAGCAGCAGCCGCCGCACAACTTGCCCGTGCGCACCGGTCTGGTGGGTGACGAGGGTCATGCCCAGTATCTTTGCGGCAAGCTGCCTGACTTCGTCGAGCGATCTCGCTACTTTTACCCCGCCGCCCTTGCCGCGTCCGCCAGCGTGAATCTGCGCTTTCACTACCCACGCGCTGCCACCCAGTTTGCTGGCCGCCGCTACTGCCTGATCAACACTGAAGCAGGCGATACCGTGTGGTGTGGCAACGCCAAATTCGCGCAGAATTTCCTTGGCCTGATACTCATGTATTTTCATGTCGCCCCCGTTACTGCACCTTGCTCGCCAGCATCTATTCCTCTGATCTTGATGCTCAGTGTGTCGCCCCTTGACGCAGGCTCAGCAGCTCCACATCGAAAATCAAAGTTGCATTCGGTGGAATCACGCCGCCAGCACCAGCCGTGCCATAAGCCATGGACGGGGGGACAATCAGCATCCGCCGCCCACCAATCTTCATGCCGACGACGCCTTTGTCCCAGCCTTTGATCACCCGCCCTGCTCCCAGCAGAAATGAGAATGGGCTGTTACGATCGCGTGAACTGTCGAATTTTTTACCTTTATTCAGCGGCCCAGCCGGGTCGAAAAGCCAGCCCGTATAATGGACTTCAGCCATTTTGCCAACGGTTGCTTCTTCACCCGACCCTATTAGGATTTCTGTTTTCACCAGTTCGGTTACACCGGCCGAACTTTGCTTGGTCTCAGAGAATGCGGCCTGTGGCAGCAGAGTCATGCCCAGGATGAAGACGCTTAAATTAAGCAGGGTGTTTACTTTAGACATAGTCACCTCGGAAAATAAATTGAAATAATTAAATTAGAATCGTGGACAAGCCACGATTCCAGCCACAAACAATTCCTTGCTGTCGGAAACGAGCCGACCCATGCTGGATCAGGCTTGGCAGGAATCGGTATTTCTAGAGATCCAAACTCTCACGTATTATACTCGCTATGTTTAGTCCGTCATCGTAGCCAAGGAATCTCTGAACAAGTCTCACGCGGGCGCGACAGTGGCTTTGCGGGATGGAATGCACAAAAGGTGAGGACGCGAACATGCGGGAACGTTTGAATGAGGGAGTGCAACCAGGTGAGCAGGGGGCGAGTTCAATACGTCTGCATGATTCACGTCTGGTGCGTGGCCTGTACCTGGCGCTGGGCATCGTCGCCCTGATTCTGGCTGTGCTGGGTGTGGTGCTGCCGGTATTGCCGACCACCCCCTTCGTGCTGCTGGCCGCCGCCTGCTTCGCCCGTGGTTCAGAACGCTTCCACGATCGCTTGCTGGCCAACCGCTTTGCCGGCCCACTCATCCGCGAATGGCGCGAGCATCACAGTATTCCGCGCCGAGTCAAACGCTGGGTGTATCTGCTGATGGCATTGTCATTCGGCAGTTCGATCCTGCTGTTGCCGGAGGTCTGGCAGCAGGTGATGCTGGCTGTGCTGGGAATCGTCTTGACGGTGTTTATCTGGCGCATACCAGTGAGAGATGCAGATACCAGTTATGAGCAGAATTAACCTCACAGCATTGCTTCTATATGCTGAGTCAGGTTTGATAGTGACTGATGTTTCCAGAACCCCGGACTTTCAAGTATCATGCCCGATATGTTTAATCCATCAACGCAGCCTGTTCTGCAGTTCTCTATTGACCGGCAAACTTCTGACCGAGCCTGAATTGCAAAATACTTGCAATACTCACAGATCCACAGACAGCAGTTGCTGCGCGTACCGACAGAGAATCAAAGCATTGACTTGTAAATGAACCCCATCCCAATAGAAATAATCGGTGCGGTACTGTTCGGCGTTGCCGTCATCCACACTTTCTCGACCAAATTCTTCGAGCACCTGGCACACACACGTCCGGCCCACGCCGGCGTCTGGCACTTGCTGGGCGAGGTGGAGGTGGTGTTCGGATTCTGGGCGATGGTGCTGATCGTGGCAATGATGCTCATAGATGGCAAGCTGGCCGCCATTGCTTATCTTGACCGGCAGAGCTTTATCGAGCCGATGTTCGTATTCGTCATCATGGTGATTGCGGGCAGCCGGCCAATCCTGCAATTTGCGAAGCTCAGCGTCGAAGTGATCGCACGGCTCATTCCCTGGTCGCGCGAGAAAGCGTTCTACTTCATTACGTTATCGTTTGTGCCGCTGCTGGGTTCCTTCATTACCGAGCCGGCGGCCATGACGCTGGCCGCGCTGATTTTGTTTGAACGCTACTACTCCAAGGGAATCTCGACCCGGCTCAAATATGTCACTCTCGGTGTGCTGTTCGTCAACATCTCGATCGGCGGAACGATGACGCCCTATGCTGCGCCACCGGTACTGATGGTGGCTGGCAAGTGGGGCTGGGATATCACCTTCATGTTCACCACCTTTGGCTGGAAAGCTGCGCTGGCGGTGCTGATAAACGCCTTGGCGGCCACCTTGCTGTTCCAACGCGAATTGTCAAATATGCAGAGTGAAGAGCGCTCTGAGAAGGCCAGCGTCCCGCTACCAGTGGTATGCGTACATCTGTTTTTCCTGGCCAGCGTGGTGGTGTTCGCCCATTACCCAGTGATCTTCATGGGTTTGCTGTTGTTCTTTCTCGGCTTTGCTCACGCCTATGAGCGTTTCCAGGATAGGCTGATCCTGCGTGAGGGTTTGCTGGTTGCTTTTTTCCTTGCCGGTCTGGTTGTCCTGGGAGGGCAACAAAAATGGTGGCTGCAACCCATGCTGGCCGGGATGGACAGCACCACACTCTTTTTCGGCGCCACTATGCTCACCGCGATCACTGACAATGCGGCACTTACGTATCTTGGTTCTCTGATGGACGCGCCCAGCGCCGAGTTCAAGTATGCTCTCGTTGCCGGGGCGGTCACCGGCGGCGGCCTGACAGTCATTGCCAATGCCCCCAACCCGGCAGGTTTTTCCATCCTCAAAGGTTCGTTCGAGGATGAAGCGATCCATCCCTTGGGCCTGCTGGCTGCCGCGCTGCCGCCTACATTTGTTGCCATCCTTGCGTTTCAGTTGCTTTGATCTGTTCCGGTTGTATGCGGGCGATATCAATGGGGATGTGACAAAATGGAAAAATGGGTGCTTCCGACAGGATGTGGGCGCTGCTAATAGCGGGGGAGGTTTGGTGGCAAACTGATCCGTGTGAAGCGCAGGTCGAAGAGCAATATACTGGTGCTGCCAGAAGATTGTTTAGCTGCTACGTTTGCGAGCGAGACTGGTCTCCATCCATTTCTTGATACGGTTGGCGTCACCGCTGCGGGTACTCTTTCCGATTGAATCAAGCAGTACGATGATGACCGGCTTGCCGGTTATGTGCGCCTGCATCACCAGGCAGCGCCCGGCCTCGTTGAGAAAGCCTGTCTTTGATACGCCAATCTGCCAGTTCCCGCTACGCACCAGACTGTTGGAGTTGGTAAACTGCATGCTACGTCTGTTATCCGCCAGATCTACTGCATGCGCGGTGGTAGTGGAAAACTGACGGATGATGTCGTAGCCATACGCGGCTTCAACCATTTTCACCAGATCACGTGCGGTAGAAACATTGGTACTACTCAATCCAGTGGAGTCAACAAAGTAACTGTTGCCCATGCCAAGTTCAAATGCCTTGTCATTCATCGCTGCTACGAATGCCTCGATACCACCGGGATAGGCGCGCCCCAACGCGGCCGCCGCGCGATTCTCTGAAGACATCAGTGCCAGTCGCAGCAGTTCCTGGCGGGTAAGACTGGCTCCCACGTGCAAACGTGAGCGGGTGTTCTTGAGAACATCAATGTCGGCGGAATCGATGGTGATTTCTTCAGTCAGCGGCAGTTGCGCATCCAGCACTACCATTGCCGTCATCAGCTTGGTAATGGAAGCGATCGGCATGATGTTGTCTGTATTCTTGCTGTAGATAGCGCGCCCCTGCTGTGCGTCGAAAATCAGTGCGGCGCGGGATTTGAGATTCAGCCCCCCCTGCTGCGCAAAGGCGCTACCGGTAAACACAAACATGACGCCCAGCGCGAGAATTACTTTGCTCATTTTTCTTGCTCCACTTGAGAAAATCCATCCACCGTCCGCAGGTTTGGCAACCTGTTCCGGATAAGTTAACAAAAATCAGAAGATAGGGAAAGAACTTTATATCAATTCTAGGAGAAATTTCTCAGATACCGTTCTGGAACAACGGTACCTTTCTACCTCATTTTCGCTCTGATATCCGGTTTCTACCATGCGTCATGCATCAATTGCAGTCGTGTCAGTTCTTCCTGCTATTATCGGAAGATAGGGAAAGAACTTGAATCCGCGTATCAATTCTAGGAGAGATTTGTCAGATACCGTTCTGGAACAACGCTACCTTTCTACCCTATTTCTGCCTTTATATTCGGTTTCTACCCTGGGCCATGTACCAATTGCAGTCGTGTCTGCTCTTCCTGTTGTTGCAATTCCCACATATGGGCATAAGTGCCATTCACTGCCAGTAGCTCTCGATGACTGCCGCGCTCGATGATGCTGCCCTTGTCCATTACCAGTATCTGATCGGCATCAGCAATAGTGGAGAGGCGATGAGCGATGGTGAGGGTGGTGCGATTGGTAGCAATGCGTTTCAGTTCTGCCTGTATGGCTTTTTCTGATTTTGAATCCAGCGCCGAAGTAGCTTCGTCAAAAATGAGTATCTTTGGCTTCTTTAGGATTGCGCGAGCGATAGCCACGCGTTGCTTTTCCCCACCGGAAAGCTTCAGTCCGCGTTCTCCTACGGTAGTCTCGTACTTGTCCGGCAGGCTCTCGATAAAATCGTGGATGTGTGCCGATCTGGCGGCTTCGAATACTTCTTCGCAGCTGGCGTCGGGGCGTCCGTAAGCGATGTTGTAATAAATGCTGTCGTTGAACAACACCGTGTCTTGCGGAACGATGCCAATAGCTGCGCGCAGGCTTTTCTGCGTGACATCGCGGATGTCCTGAGCGTTTATCAGAATGCGGCCAGTGGATACATCGTAGAAACGGAACAACAAGCGCGCCAACGTGGATTTTCCCGACCCGCTATGCCCAACCACCGCCACGTTGTGGCCAGCGGGAATATCGAAACTCACATCAAACAGAATCTGGCGATTGGGGTCGTAGCTGAAACTCACTTTGTCGAAACGAATCGCTGCCTCACCCGCAACAAGAGCGATGGCACCTGGCTTATCCCTGATTTCTTCGTTTTCTGCCAGCAGGCTGAACATTTTTTCCATGTCCGCCAGTGAGTGTTTGATTTCACGATAAACGAAGCCGAGGAAATGCAGCGGCATGTACAGCTGCAGCATGAAGGCGTTGACCAGTACCAGATCGCCCAGTGACATGGTGCCTTTGACCACGCCATCGGCCGCCAGCAGCATCAGCAGAGTCACGCCGATCGCAATAATGGCGCTCTGACCGGCGTTGAGCGTGGCGAGTGAAGTCTGGTTGCGCACTGCCGCAACCTCCCACTTCTGCATGTGCTCATCGTAGCGCCGCGCTTCCCATGCTTCATTGCCAAAATATTTTACCGTTTCATAGTTCAGTAGGCTGTCGATAGCGCGAGTGTTGGCTTTCGAATCCATATCGTTCATCGTGCGACGGAAGATCATGCGCCACTCGGTAACAAACAGGGTGAACACAATGTAGGCTACCAGCGTTACAAAAATGATCACTGAGAACCAGATGTCATATTTGGCAAGAAGAATTGCCGCCACCAGACTGATTTCCAGCAGGGTCGGCAGGATATTGAACAGCATGAAATTGAGCAGGAAAGAAATGCCACGTGTGCCGCGTTCGATGTCGCGCGACACACCACCGGTCTGACGTTCCAGATGGAAGCGTAGCGACAGCGCATGTAGATGATCGAATACCCTGAGAGCTACCCGCCGGATCGCCCGCTGCGTAACCTTGGCAAATACTGCATCGCGCAATTCGCCGAACAGCGTGCTGCACAGGCGCAATATCCCGTAGCCCACCAGCAGCACTACCGGCAGCACCAGCATGGCCCGTGGCTGGTCGAGCGCATCGACGATTTCCTTCAGCACCAACGGCACCGCGACACTGGCGAGCTTGGCTATCACCAGCAGCATCAATGCCAATGCCACCCTGCCCTTGAACTCCCACAGGTAAGGCAGCAGGGTACGGATAGTTTGCCAGTCGTTGCGATTGGCGGCGGGTTGCTCCAAACGAGTGGGACGCATCAGCTTATTTCCAGCGAAACATTTTGGAGATTTTAGTGAATCTGGCTATGCCGGTTTCTTGCCCATCGCTATACAATTTGCACAGCCAGCTTTCCGAAGGCCCGGCAGGAAAGGAAATCACCCGCAATCTGACATGCTGCCCAGCCGGGGTACGATGCGCGATCTGTTTATTCCCATTCATACGATGCGATACGGGCCATTCTCATTCTGAATGCGGAAGGGTTTGTATTTCTGGATAGAGCGCGCAAGTGCTGGATAGACATTGCCTGGCGCAACTTTCGCTCCCAAGCGCGCACTTCCCTGGATCAGCCGCTAGAATGCGGCACACTATACCAGCGACTGTTTGATTTCCAGCGCCAGCCGCAACGCAGCTTCAGTGGTTTCGGCGAGCACGGTATAGTGACCCATTTTTCGTCCGGGCAGGGCATCGAGCTTGCCGTATAAATGCAGTTTGACGGCAGGGTGCTGCAATACCCGTTTCCAGTCTGGCTCTTCTCGCAGCCACAGATCGCCCAGCAAATTTACCATCACCGCCGCTCCCTGCATCGCGGTGGCGCCCAGCGGCAGGCCACAGAGTACTCGCACCTGCTGTTCGAACTGGGAAGTGACGCAAGCATCCAGCGTGTAATGACCACTGTTATGCGGGCGCGGTGCGATCTCGTTTACCAGCAGGCGGCCATCGGCCAGCACAAAAAATTCCACGCATAACACGCCGTGGTAGTCGAGCTTCTCGGCAACCCGGATCGCGGTGTCGCATGCATCCCGGACAATCGCCGGGGATATTCTGGCGGGAACGATGCTGACATCAAGAATGCCGTGGCGATGACGGTTTTCCGCTGCCGGGAATGTGGCCATCTTGCCATCAAATCCGCGCGCCACCACGACTGAAACTTCGTTATCCAGCGACAGCAACTGTTCCAGTACGCACGGCTCCCGCTTCATGCCGGCGAATGCCGCATCAAGCTCCGCCGCGTCACTGATCCGCGCCTGGCCCTTGCCGTCGTAACCGAGGCGGCTCACTTTGAGAATGCCGGGGAATAGCTCCGGATGCGTTTGCGGCAGCACCTCGCTGGAGTCCCTGACCACTGCAAACGGTGTGACCGCAAAACCGTTGGCCGCTAGAAACTGTTTCTCCAGAATGCGATCCTGGGCGATGGTCACGCTGTCCGCCGGGGGACTGACGACACAATGTTCAGCCAGAATTCTAAGCGACTCTGCCGGCACGTTTTCGAATTCGGTGGTAACGCCAGCGCAGGTGGAGGCCAGCTCACGCAAAGCATCGCTATCAAGGTAATCGGCTCGCAAATGCCGGTCGGCCACGTTGCCTGCGGGGCTGTCGTTAACCGGATCCAGCACAGTGACGCGGTAGCCCATGCTTTGCGCCGCCATGGCGAACATGCGCCCGAGCTGGCCGCCGCCCAGGAGGCCCAACATCGCTCCTGGCATGATGCTCATAACTTTGGCAGTGTCATCGCCTTGACCTTTTCTGCCTGCATTTTGCGGAAGGCCTCAAGCTGCTCAGCCATCGTCGGATCGGAGAGCGCCAGCAGGGCAATAGCAAACAAACCCGCGTTGGCCGCCCCCGCCTCGCCGATGGCGAAAGTGGCGACGGGAATGCCTCTGGGCATCTGCACGATGGAAAGAAGCGAATCGAGGCCTTGCAACTGCTTGGAAGTAACCGGTACACCCAGCACCGGCAGGATGGTTTTGGCAGCAATCATCCCGGGGAGGTGTGCCGCGCCACCGGCGCCAGCGATAATGCATTTGAGTCCGCGCTCGATTGCGGTATCCGCATACTCGAACATACGGTCCGGGGTGCGATGGGCGGAAACCACCTGAGCTTCATAAGGCACGTCAAAATCCTTCAATATATTCGCTGCATGCTGCATTACCTCCCAGTCGCTGTTGCTGCCCATGATGATGCCGACTAATGGTGTTTTCATTTAATGCCTCGCTGGTTTAGTTGCGGAGACTGGTATCCTTGGAGGCGGACTTCTCCGAATCCTCCAGGTAGGGATAACGTACATGCCCATAACGTATAACTAGTACCGCCAGCGCAACAAGCACTATCGAAGCGGATACGCCCAGTAGCCGGATATTGTCCATTTCCTTGATATCCACAATCACATAGCGCGCCATCGCCACCATTGCAATATAAAGGGGAAACCGTACAGGCAGCTTGCCGGACTCAAAATACAACCCCACCATGGTTAGGATTTCCAGGTAGAGAAACATCAGCAGCAAATCCGCCAGGGTTACCCTGGCATTGTCGATCATCAGCATAGTTTCCTGATAACCGGCGAATATCGTGGCAAGAGCGATAACGACTAACCCCACGTCTTCAAAGAAGTGCAGTGTTTGACGGGAATAACGGGCGGCGCGTTGATTTGGCATTTTATTGTCAGGAATTGTCAGAGTAAGCAACCACCTATAATACTACCTGTTCCAGATTACAACTCCATCACAAATACAAATAGATACGATAACTGGATAGATCAGCTCCTAGCCATTCAACCTGGCCAGTATCCCCGCATCCACCCATCCCCTGCCATGCGCATTTCCCGCCAGCACGGTAAACGGTTGTGCCGGCTCACCCAGATCCGACAGCACCAGCGTAGCACCACTGAAGTCCTGCCCGCGGGTGTAATCGCTGACTGTGATCACTGTGTCCAGGCCCGCTGCCAGCGCGGCCTTGAGTCCGTTCTCTGAATCTTCCAACGCGATGCAGTGCTGCGCCGACAGTCCAAGCTGTTGCAGCACCCACAGATAAATATCCGGTGCGGGCTTTTTGCCGGGGACGATATCACCGGCACCGATGACGTCAAACCAGTCCGGGGAATCCTCTCCCAAAGTGGACTTTAACAGCGCAATCACATTCTCTGGCGAGGTAGTGGTAGCAATGGCAATTTTTATGTTTGCTGCGCGCAACTCATGGATCAGGCGGGCAACGCCGGGACGCAGCGGAATTCCGCCGCGCTCGAGCAAGGCCACGAAATGCCTGGTTTTGGCTTGGTGCAAAGCGGCGATCCAGTCATCCAGCCCGCTCCTGCTCAATTCGTCCGGGAGATATTTTTCCAGGTAATGACGAATGCGCTCCTTGCCGCCGGTAAACGTCAGCAGCTCTCCATAAAGTTCGGCATCCCACTTCCAGGCGAGACCGGATTCTGCGAATGCGGCATTGAAGGCAAGACGATGACCGTCACGCTCGGTGTCGGCCAGAGTGCCGTCAACGTCGAAGATCACCGTGCGTAGTGAATTGTCCATAAGAATTTTGGGTATACCTGTTTTTCACACATCACTATACAATTTGCACAATTAGCTTTTCGAAGGATCGGCAAGAATGGAAATCACCTGCTATCGCGACCAGGAAGTAAGCCATGAGTCCCGCTTTCTACCGGCTGCCACCTACAACCTGGCAATTACGCTGCTCGCCCGCAGTGAGACGCGCAACCTGTTCGTTCCCATTCGCGCGATGCAGTACCTGGCCATCTTGGATGCAGAAGAGTTTGTATTCCTGGATGGAGAGCGCAAATGCTGGATTGACATCGCCTGGCGCAACTTTCGATCCTCGGCGCGCACTTCCCTTGAGCAACCGGTAGAGTACGACGTCGTTTATTACCGTCACAGCCAGGCGGTCATCATGACACGCCTGCAAACAGAGTTACCGCGTGCGCTGCAGGCTTTGGCCAGCAAGGCGAAGCTCGATGGCCCGGCGCGGGTAATCAAGTTTCCTGCACCTTAGTCGTCTTCTCCCAGTTCCGCATCCCAGCCCTCACTCTTGGCGGAAACAACCGCCTGCGCATAGAGTTGTGCATGCCGTCGCTGCATATCCTCTGGTAACCGGCTGGGCAGATGCGCATAGGGTTCCCATGCGGCATACACTTGCTCATATAGGTTCTGCATTTGTGAGCCATCCCATCCGGCGCATGTTTCTGACTCAGGCAGAATACCGAACACCCAGGCATCGCGCACCATGCGGCCGAGGTGTGTCAGCCCCGCATTTTCGTCTTGGTCGATTCCTGCATAACGTTGTTTCGTCATCGCGTAAGCCCCGCATAAAGTAGCGGCAATTTCTCCGGCAGTCGTTCCACATGATCCACTACCATATAATTCCTTGCTCCGAAAATACGCGACACATACTGGTCGGCTCTGGGATCGAGACTCAGGCAATAGGTGACGATGCCGTTATGCATCAGCTCCTCCACCGCTTTCCTGGCATCGAAACGCAGATACTGAGGATCGCGCACATCATTGTCGGCGGGTTCGCCGTCGGTAATCACCAGCAGCAGCTTTTTGTTGCTGGGCTGGCGCTTCAGAATCGAGCCAGCATGGCGCATCGCCGCGCCCATACGCGTGGACATCTGGCCACTCATGCCGGCCAGGCGTGACTTCGCCTTGTCGTTATAAGACGCGTCGAAATCCTTGTAGCGGAAATACTCCACATCGTGACGGCCGTTCGAATCGAAACCGTGGATGGCGAAGGGATCGCCGATTTTGTCGAGAGCATCGGCCAGCAGCACCGTGGCTTCGCGCGCCAACTGCAACACCGTGTTTTCGGAGCCAGGCACGGGATCATTGGTGGATTCGGACAGGTCGATCAGCAGTAGCACCGACAGATCGCGCACCTTGCGCACGTTGCGCATCATGATGCGCGGGTCGGGCTGCTCGCCCATGCGCATCTCGATCATGGCACGCACTGCGGCGTTCAGGTCGATTTCGTCGCCGTCCTCCTGCTTGCGCAGGCGCTGTACGCCCTGCGGCTGCATGGCCTCGAACAGGTATTTGAGGCGGGCGACGAGGGACTTGTGCTTAACCACGATGTCGTCAATGACTTCCACGTCGCCCGGTTTGGGGCGTTTTTCCAGCACTGTGCACCAGTACGGACGCTCCAGCTGCATCTGGTAATCCCACTCCGGGTAATGGTAGGGATCCGGCGGTGGCTCGCGGCCTTCCTGCTGGTTCAGGCTGGCAGTTTCCTCGTCACGGAAAAATTCGCTGGCCAGCACCCATATTTCGTTGGCATCGTCGCCCGCGCCGGGCACGTCAATCTCGTTTGCCATTTCCATTACGCTGACGTACTTGCGGATTTGCTGGGTGGTGACGCCGGCGATCACCTGCCCGGCTTCACGGATATCCTCAAGCTCCCATATATAACGGTTGTCGTCGCGGTAAGGAATATCGGCCACATCGGTAGACTGGCTGTAACTCACTCCCAGCGCCTGTATCTCGTCTGCCAGATGTATGCCGATCTCACGCACCCATTCGGTCACGTTGGGCTGCGCCTGTTGCTCACTGAACAGGCGGCGACCCAGCATCACCCAAGTGTGGTCGTCGCGGTAATTTTCATCCAGCAGGGCACGCGCCAGCCGCACCATCAGGGCTACGGCAGTGTCACCGGATTGCGCGGTGGCCGTATGCAGGGGCAGCCAAGTTTGCTTGAGGCCCGGGAATTGCGCCAGTGCCAGCGCTTCCACCCGTGCATCCTCGATCAGCCCGACCAGCGCCGCCTGCAAGGAACTCAATCCGGCGCTATCGAACTGGGTGCTGGTGTAAACCTGATGGCAGGCAGCATGGGCGGCGCTGGCGCGGTACAGCTCGATGCCGGGGATGCGCATTTCCTCGCCCGCTGGTGAAATGAATACAAAGTCATCGTAAGCATCGGGCAGATGCATGATGTACCCCTCGATCGAGGGGCGATAACCCTCGCGCTGTTCGAAGTCGCCGCTGGTGGGGCGCATGAAAAAGTCGCGCCCCCACAAGGCACGCAAGTACATGCCGATACGCCGCTGCACGTCAATGAACAGCGTACCCTTGCGTTCCCTTTGCAGTACGCCGATGGATTCCAGGCTTTCCAGCGCGAAATATTTTGCCTGGGCGTCAAAATTGGTTTTGTGCGCCTGCGCCCCCCACAGCGCCCAGCGCCGCAGGCCACCCAGAGTAAGCTGGCCCAGCAGTGTGTTGAGGTGATCCAGCATCGGGCGTACCCCGCGCGGCGCCTGCGCGAGCAGGGTGTCGAGCAGGTGCAGATAGCCGCGGAATAGCTCCGGGTCACCCAGCCGCGCAGCCGCCACCGGGCTGGTGGAAAAAATCGAGGCGATGACCGTGGCGCTGGTCTTGGAATACATCTTGATCGCGGCGGCAAGCAGGTCGCTGACTGCGTCCTCGCCCAACTCGCGCGCCACCGCCGGCGCACTCTGGATGAACGACACCACCAGGTCGGTGCCGCGCCCCAGCGACTTCAGGCCAGTCGCGCCTTGCAGGTAGTAGTTTTCCAGCCCGCGCGGGCTGAACACCCGCGCTGCCTCGTCCCAGGAGGCACGCAGCACTCCGCCAGCGTGCTCCCCGAGCTCGTCCAATATGTCCTGATACTTTTCGAGTTCGATCGCCATTTTCCTGCTCCGGCATTTGATTTATGTTGTCATGCTACGCGCGCATCTGACCCTAAGAACGGCCATTGAACCACGAGGAACACGCGGAAATCGGGACTCGCAGGGATGGGCGCCTTGTTACCCAACTCACAAAACCAAAAACTTTGAAACTCAAGTTTTTCACCCGGCAGGTAATATGGCAAAACCGCACAACACATTGATTTGACCCCCGTGTTCCTCGGGGTCAAATACTTTTTTCAGGCTGATAGGAGCACGCCATTGAATGGACAATTATTAGAAGAACGTGTTTACCGCCGCGTCGAGTGCGTCGCGCATGTCGGGGTCGTCGGTGATAGGGCGCACCAGCGTCACACGGCACGCCGCCGTCGGCTCCACGCCCTTGACGATCAGGTTGCCGGCATAGATCAGCATGCGCGTGGAAATACCCTCGTCCAGACCGTGACCCTTGAGGTTGCGCGCACGCTCAGCGATGGACACCAGCTTGCCGGCGATTTCAGCGGTGACGCTGGTTTCGTGGGCGACGATCTCGGTTTCGATGTCGTGGACCGGGTAGTTGAAGTCCAGCGCGCCGAAACGCTGTTTGGTGGACTGTTTCAAGTCCTTCATCAGGCTCTGGTAGCCCGGGTTGTAGGAGATCACCAGTTGGAAGTCGGGATGAGCCTGCACCAATTCACCCTTTTTCTCCAGCGGCAACACGCGCCGCGTGTCGGTGAGCGGGTGGATCACCACGGTGGTGTCCTGGCGCGCTTCCACCACTTCGTCGAGGTAGCAGATGGCGCCAAAGCGGGCAGCAATGGCCAGCGGGCCGTCCTGCCAGCGGGTGCCGGAAACATCGAGCAAGAAGCGGCCGATCAGGTCGGAGGCGGTCATGTCTTCGTTGCACGCTACAGTAATCAGTGGCCTGCCCAACTTCCACGCCATGTACTCAATAAAGCGCGTCTTACCGCAGCCGGTGGGCCCCTTGAGCATCATCGGCATGCGCACCGAGTAGGCGGCTTCGTACAGATCAACTTCGTCGGCCACAGTGCGATAGTAAGGCTCTTTTTCAATGCGGTATTGGCTGATTACGTCATTCATATTGGTTCCTTTAACGGGTAGCTCGTGCCGGTAGCTGGCAGCAAAGGCATCACGATGGATGGCACGCTGCTACCTGCCGCAAATCGCGGCGTGAAACAAAATGTATCCACGCCGGTATTCAAACGGCTGCTTTGTCAGCGGGGTTTGCCGTGTCAGGGCGCACTGTCTGCGCCCTGTCTGTGCGTCTACATTTTCCGGTGACGGCGGAATTACAAACCATTGTTCAGTCGGGCCAGACGCGATTGGGATGCAGCATACTCGACTCGCTGGCCTTGGCTGGCGCAGGCTTGGCTGTGGCTCGCGCCGACACCGTTTTGGCAACCGGCACCACCGGGACGCTGACCGGCTCCATGGCTGGCGCCGCCTTATCCTGCTGCGCCTTGATCTGGCGCACGCCTTGCGCAAGTTTTGATCCCATCTTCTTCACAGACATAAGACCTCCTCAATGATTGCTTCGATATCCGCCATAGCTTGCTGGCCGCGTTTGCCCACGCCGTACACACTCAAGCCTTCCACGGCGGCACTGCGATAAGCCGCGCGCCGCTGCATGCCGGCGGCCAGCACCGGCACATCAAACTCCGCCACCGCTTCGCGCATGTCACGCGACAGCGCATTGCGCGATTCCATCTGATTGAGTACCAGGCAGGCGCACAAACCTGGGTTGAGCTGTTTGGCCTCTTTGACCGCGACCGCCATGTCCACACTGGCCCACAAATCAATCGGCGACGGCAATACCGGGATCAGCGCCAGTTGCGCCACGCGCATGATTGCAGCGATCGCCTCGCCTTGCACCGTCGGCGGGCAGTCCACCACCACATAGCGATGACTGCGCGCCAGTTTTCTGAGAACGGCAGTCGCATTGCCGCCCAGTTGCGCCACCCCCGGCAAACCTGAGTTGCCCCCACCCATGCCAACCCACTGCGTAATCGAACGTTGCGGATCGGCGTCGACCAAGTGGGTCGAGCCGCGCCGTGCCAGACCCGCTGCCAGGTTCAGCGCCAGCGTGGTCTTGCCGGTACCGCCCTTCTGGTTGATTACCGCGATGATCCTGTCAGCCATGCTTACCCCCTGGTACCGGCCCTGTCGAGCCGATTGTTTAGGCCTTGTCCGCTGCAGCCAGCGCTTCCATCTCGTTGGTGAAGCTGGAGTTGCGCTCGGCCAGCGCAGCCTGACCCTCGGCATCGATGCTGATATTGACGTAGGTTCTGCCGAAGCTCACATTCGGGTAGTAGTCCTCACGTCTGGACAGGTCCGCCATCCGGTCCAGAAAAAGCCGCGTCTCGGCGTAGCTGCCGAAATCAAAGCGCCAGCTCAGCGTGGGCTGACGCTCCTGTGGTGCTGGGGGAGACACATTCGGGTCATTCACATTGCTCATGACGTCGCTCCCTGATGAATTTCCGTCAGCATTTGATCCAGATTGTGCAGGTGACCGAGCTCATCTTGCAGCAGAGTGGCGAACAAAGCCTGCGTCTCGCCATCACGCATCCTGGCGCAGTAGTGGGACGCCTCTTCGTACAGGCGGATTGCTTCGATCTCCAACTCGCGGTCAATCAGCAGCATTTCCTCCAGCGTGCGTCCCGGACGGATGGGCGGCAGTTGGGTGCCACTGGAGGGAATACCCAATACCAGCATACGCTCGATCAACTGCTGCGCATGTCCAAGCTCCTCTTCCGCATCGCCGCGAAAACGCCTACTGTGCTCGCCAAGCCGCCACATTGCGGTTAGACTGGCTTGGGCGAGGTATTGCTGCACCGCCGCCATCTCGTGGTTGAGCGCGCGCGCCAAATAACCCATCAGCCTCGGATCGGTCGCCATCGCCACGCCTGTGCTAGCTTCGGGACTGACTGACCACGCCATCCAACCCGCTGCCACCGGCAGCGGGTGTCTGCGGTAGAATGCTCTCCACTTCGGTGTGCACGCGGGCGATGATGTGCGCCGCCACCA
>JAYUYT010000136.1:0-3665 GCA_043752345.1 Nitrosospira sp. | reverse complement strand
TTGGCGGGTGCGCCGAGCGCTCTGGTGCTGGGTGACAACATTTTTCACGGTCACGATTTTTCGCAGCTACTGGGTGGTGCCGATGCGCAGACCAATGGCGCCACGGTGTTTGCCTACCATGTGCGTGACCCAGAGCGCTATGGCGTGGTGGCCTTTGACGCTCAAGGTAAAGCCAGCAGCATCGAAGAAAAGCCCGCCAGGCCGAAGAGTAACTATGCCGTGACCGGCTTGTACTTTTACGACGGGCAAGTCGTCGACATTGCCAAGTCCATCAAGCCCAGTGCGCGCGGCGAGCTTGAGATCACCGCAGTCAATCAGATCTATCTGGAACAAGCCAATCTGAACGTCAAAATCATGCAACGCGGCTATGCGTGGCTGGACACGGGCACTCATGAGAGCTTGCTGGAGGCCAGCTTGTTCATTTCCACGTTGGAGCATCGCCAAGGCCTGAAGGTGGCATGCCCCGAAGAAATCTCGTGGCGCCAGCAATGGATCACTTCAGAGCAGGTCCAAAAACTGGCAAAACCGCTGGCCAAGAACGGCTACGGGCAGTATTTGCTGCGCTTATTGAAAGAAGAAGGAACCCCAGTTTGAAAGTTACGCGCACCACCATTCCTGAAGTACTCATTATCGAACCTAAAGTGTTCGGTGATGCACGCGGATTCTTTTTCGAGAGCTTTAATCAAAAAACTTTTAACGAAGCCACTGGCCTTGCCGTCAACTTCGTTCAAGACAACCACAGCCGTAGCGCCAAAGGGGTGTTGCGCGGTTTGCACTACCAGCTCCAGCAGCCACAGGGCAAGTTGGTGCGCGTGGTTCGAGGTGCTGTATTTGATGTTGCGGTTGATATTCGAAAAGGTTCGCCCACCTTCGGCAAATGGGAGGGTATTGAGCTGACCGAAGAAAACAACAAGCAGTTCTGGGTGCCAGCAGGGTTCGCACACGGTTTTCTGGTGCTTAGCGAAACAGCCGATTTCCTATATAAGACCACCAAGTATTACGCACCCCAATTTGAGCGTTGCATTTTATGGAATGACCCTGCAATCGACATCCGCTGGCCTACAGAGCTCGAACCAACTTTGTCCGCAAAAGACCAGCAAGGTGGGCTTTTGGCAACATCCGAGCACTTCGTATGACCCACTCCGCAATAGCGATCAACCCGCACGCCGCGCAACCAACATCCCCGGTGGCACTGGTCAAAAGTCTCTGGCGCAACCGCCAGCTCATCGTGCAAATGGCCAAACGCGACGTCGTCGGTCGTTACAGGGGCTCCGCGATGGGGATGGCCTGGTCATTCTTCAACCCTGTATTTATGCTGGTGGTGTACACCTTCGTATTTTCAGAGATATTTAAGACCCGTTGGGGCGGTATTGGGGGTGACGACAGCAAAACGCAATTCGCCGTGGTGCTTTTTGTCGGCATGATCGTGCTGGGACTGTTTAGCGAAGTACTCAACCGCGCCTCCGGGTTGATTGTTTCCAACGTCAACTACGTCAAAAAGGTGGTGTTTCCTCTGGAGATACTTCCGGTGGTGGTCATGGGGGCCGCGCTCTTCCACGGCCTCATCAGCCTGGGTGTGTTGCTGGCCGCCTTTGCACTTTTTAACGGCTACCTGCACTGGACGGCGGTTTTCACCCCTCTGGTATTGCTGCCGCTGGTGATTCTCACCACCGGCCTTGCCTGGATGCTGGCCTCCCTGGGCGTATTCCTGCGCGACGTCGGGCAAACCATCGGCATTCTTACCACTGTGTTGATGTTTCTTTCCCCAGTCTTTTACCCGGTGACCGCCGTGCCGGAAAGATTCCGAGCGTTCATTATGGCCAACCCGCTGACCTTCATCATCGAACAGGCGCGTGAAGTGCTGATCTGGGGGCACTTGCCGAACTGGCTTGGTTTGGGTATTTACACCTTGGCTGCTACCTGCGTGGCTTGGGCAGGCTACGCCTGGTTCCAAAAAACCAGAAAAGGGTTTGCCGATGTTCTCTGACGATATCGCCATTCGCGTCACCAATCTCGGCAAACGCTACGAGATCTACGACTCCCCGCGCGACCGGCTCAAGCAATTTACCTTACCCCGCTTGCAGAAACTCACTGGACAGGGTTCCCGACAATATTTTCGCGAATTCTGGGCGCTCAAGGATGTTTCATTCGAAGTAAAAAAGGGCGAATCCATCGGCATCATCGGGCGTAATGGGAGTGGTAAATCCACCCTTTTGCAAATGATCTGCGGGACCTTGAATCCTACCGGCGGAAGTATTCAAACCCATGGACGAATCGCCGCCCTGCTGGAGCTTGGTTCGGGCTTTAATCCCGAATTCACCGGACGCGAAAATGTGTACATGAATGCTTCGGTGCTGGGCTTGAGCAAGGAAGAGATCGACGCCCGCTTTGACGTCATTGCCGCTTTCGCTGATATCGGGCAGTTTATCGACCAGTCTGTGAAAACCTACTCAAGCGGAATGTATGTTCGCCTTGCCTTTGCGGTAATTGCGCATGTGGACGCAGATATATTGGTGGTAGACGAGGCGCTGGCGGTCGGCGATGCGGTGTTTACACAGAAATGCATGCGTTTCATCCGCCGTTTTCAGGAAAAGGGCACGCTGGTTTTTGTCAGTCATGACACCGCCTCCGTGCAGAACCTTTGCAAGTCAGGCATCTGGCTCAAGAGCGGCAGAATCGAGCAGGCTGGTACTGCAAAAAGCGTCTCGGAAGCGTATTTGCAGTACACGCTGCAAGAGATCTACGGTAATGAGTCAAAGCTGACTTCGATCGCACCTACGGCTGTCGGCGACAATCTAGGTACCGGGGAAACAGCACCTGACTCGGCACCGCCCATGGCCATCGACTACGGCGCGGTAGCCTCGGTACGCAACAATCTCGATGCGGCCAAAGGCTGGAAGACTGGCCAGGCCGATATCGTGTCCGTTTCTCTCACACGCTTGTTGCCAGGGCCAGAGGGAGTCTTTGAAGGTGGCGAGCGCGTGCGGATGACAGTGCGCGCCAAAGCCCATGCGCAACTACAAAACCCGATTCTCGGATTCCTAGTGCGCGACCGCCTCGGGCAGGATTTATTCGGCGAGAACACGCTGCCCTTTACCAGCCGCGTATCGACCCCTATCGGCGCGGGCATGGCATTCGAGGGTGTTTTCGAGTTCACACTGCCCATGCTACCCAATGGACAGTATGCAGTCATGGCATCCGTCGCCAACGGCGATCTCCATAGCAATGTGCAGCATCACTGGATGCACGACGCGCTGATCATCAACGTGTCCTCCAGCAAGATTCGATGGGGACTGGTCGGTATTTCTTTCGAGCGGGTGGAACTAGAGGTAATGGATGAATAAGAAGACGCTGCATCAGCTGTACGCTGAGCACACTGGCAAGGTTTCCGACAAGTGGTCTCTGTATTTGACTGAATACGACCGCTTATTTAATAAATACCGCGACGAGCCGGTACGGTTGCTTGAGATCGGCATCCAAAATGGGGGCTCCCTCGAGATATGGTCAAAATACTTTGTCAGTGCACCGGCCTTGGTCGGCTGCGACATCGACCCGGTTTGCGCCTGCCTCAGTTACGACGATCCGCGCATCGGCGTTATCGTTGGCGATGCGAATGCTTCCGATATTCGTGAGCAGATTCTCCAGCGATCACCGCAATACGACAT
>JAYUYT010000135.1:0-3671 GCA_043752345.1 Nitrosospira sp. | reverse complement strand
GCCGGTAAAATTCACTGGCAAGCACTGGATGGTCCCACGCTGGAGATTATGCCGTTACCCTATTCGCTCTGAGGCAGTGCGAGGTTCAGGGGGATAGGTCAGCAAAGAACCGCTCCACTTCGGCCAGGTCGCGCGTGCGCTTCATCGGCGGCAAGCTTTGCCAGATTTTCTTGCCGTAGGACTTGGTGATGAGGCGTGGGTCACAGATCATCAATACCCCGCGATCGGTTTCGTCGCGGATCAGTCGCCCCGCACCTTGTTTCAGGTTAATGACGGCACGCGGCAGTTGATATTCCATGAAAGCATTGCGTCCCTCCTTGTTGATTTTTTCGATGCGTGCCGACAGTACCGGGTCATCGGGCGGTGCGAACGGCAGCTTGTCGATCACCACCAGCGACAAGGCTTCGCCGCGCACGTCCACTCCTTCCCAGAAAGATTGGCTGCCGATCAGCACCGCATTGCCCAGTTTGCGAAAACGCTCCAGCATATCGGAACGCGAACTCTGTCCTTGCAGCAATAGGGGGTAATCGAGTTGTTCGCGCTCGAATGCTTCCAGCAGCAATTCATGCGCTCGCCGCGTTGCCCGCAGACTGGTGCACAAGAAGAAGGCACGACCGCGACTGGCCTTCAGCACCGGCAGCGCGGCTTTCACCACCTCCTCGGTGTATTCACGGCTGCCGGGTTCGGGCAAGCCGGGCGGTACGTAGAGCAGGGCTTGATTGGCGAAATCGAACGGACTGTCCCAGCAGGCAGACTGTGCCGTAGCTAGGCCCATTTCACCGTTGTAATGCGAGAAATCACCTTTCACCGCCAATGTTGCAGAAGTGAATATCCAGGCGCGCGGCGAGGCGCTCAACTGTTTGTTGAATATCTCCGCAATGGACAATGGCGTGGCATTGAGCTGCAGCGCATGGCTGAACACTTCCAGCCAGCGTACAAACCCTTCTGCCTCCGCCTGATCGCGCCAGTGTTTTATGCGGACAGCAATTTCGCGCGCTCGCTGCCAGCAGTTTTCCAGTCCTTCAGAACGTTCTGCCTGGCTTTCCAGCAGCGCCGCCAGCGCGCTCAGTTTTTCCAACAGTTCATCCAGTGCGCTGCCAAATTTTGGATTCTTCATTGCCGCAGCCAGCGGCAAGCGAGTATTCTCGCCTTCGATAGTCAGGCGTAAATCACGTGCGGCTTTCTCCATTGCCGCAATGGCATCAGGCAATGCAGTAAAGTCCTTGGCGCCCAGCAGCGCCTCGGTCTCAGCATCGCGTGCAAGTTCCAGCAATTGGCTGGTGCTCACTGACTCGCCAAAAAACAGGCTGGCAGTTTCCGGCAACTGGTGAGCTTCGTCGAAAATCACCGTATTGCAGGCGGGCAACAGCTCCGACAGGCCTTCGTCGCGCAGCATCACGTCAGCAAAGAACAAATGATGATTGACCACTACCACATCCGCTGCCAGTGCCTGTTTGCGTGCTTCCATCACGAAACAATCCTTGTAGTTGGGACAATCCGAGCCGAGACAATTTTCACGCGTGGAAGTTACCTGCTGCCAGACCGCGGCATTTTCCGGCACTTCACTCAGACTGCTCTTATCGCCGCTTTTGCTGACACCCGCGTAGCGCTCAATCAATTTCAGATATTTCACTTCGTCGCGACTGGCAAAACTGGTGCGCCCATCCTGCAAGGTGCGTTCCAGATGATAATGGCACACGTAGTTGGCCCGTCCCTTCAGCAGCGCTACTGTAACCGGTGCCTTGAGTGCAGCGCGCACGGTTGGAATGTCGCGGGTGAAAAGTTGATCCTGCAGTGTCTTGGTGCCAGTGGAAATGATTACCTTGCCACCTGCCAGCAGCGCCGGCACCAGATAGGCGAAAGTCTTGCCAGTACCGGTGCCTGCTTCTGTCACCAGAATGCGATTGCCAGCAATAGTATCGGCTATCGCTTGTGCCATTGCCAGTTGTTGTGCGCGCGGGCGGTAGCCCGGCACGGCTTGTGCCAGCGCGCCGCTGCCGGAAAAAAAGGAATCGAGATCAGGCATGGAGAGAGTTACTGGCTACGGTGCCAGTAGACCCTTCTCTGGATAGGTGACATCGTAGGTCGACACAATTTGCGGATCCGGCAGGATTAACCGTTTAGCTTTGCCTGCATAATCCAACCGGCTGAGCATGTCCTTGATGATATTGAGCCGTGCCAGTTGCTTATCATCGGCATGCACAATCGTCCAGGGAGCGATGAGGCTGTGGGTATGTGCCAGCATTTCATTGCGCGCCAGGCTGTACTGTTTCCACTTCTGGAGCGCATGGTTATCAAGTGTGCTGATTTTCCATTGTGTGAGTGGATCTAACCTACGCTTATCCAGGCGTCTCTTCTGCTCAAGTTTGCTGATATCGAGGTAGTACTTGAAGAGTTTGATACCGGAGTGAACCAGCATATGCTCGAACCCGGATACCGAGCTGATGAATTCCTTGTATTCAGCTTTGGTGCAAAAGCCCATCACTCGTTCGACACCTGCGCGGTTGTACCAACTGCGGTTGAACAGTACCAGCTCCTGGGCTACGGGCAGGTACGGGACATAACGTTGAAAATACCATGAACTGCGATCCCGGTCAGAGGGTTTGCCGAGGGCTACAATCCGTGTTTCACGCGGACTTAAGTGTTGGACAATGCGTTTGATCGTGCCGTCTTTGCCAGATGCATCGCGGCCTTCAAAGATGATCAGGATTTTTTCATCATACTTTATAAAATGTCGTTGCAGCTTAACCAGCTCAATTTGAAGCTGATGCAGACTGTCTTCATAGGCTTCTCGGGACATCCCAGATGGAATCCCATTCAAATTGACCGTATCAGTTCTCTTGCTCATGGTTGAATACCTATTCAGAGATTCTAGACGGACAGGGGCACCAGCAGCGCAGCCTCTACCAATATATCAACGCCTGTTGCTGGTGCAATTGCGCGCGCCGGAATATTTCTCCCGTTACGCCATTCAGCCACCGCTCCATGCTTGGACTCGCCGGCGATCAGAAACAATACTTGCCGTGAACGGCTCAACCGCGCTGCACTCAGAGATACGCGTTGTGGTGGTGGTTTGGGCGCATCAAATACTGCCAGCGTGTCCGGTGAATCAGGTGTGCTACCCCATTCATGCTCGGGAAACAGACTTGCAGTATGGCCATCTTCACCCAACCCCAGCAGTACCAGATCGAATATGCCGACAGGGTGCAGCGTTGCAGCATATACGCAAGCTGCCTGACTTGCACCAAGCTCGCCCGGGATTATGTGCAACTGAGCTGCAGGAACCGGCACGTGGTCGAGCCACGCTTTTCTGGCCATATACGAGTTTCTGTTTACATCGGTTGGTGGCAGGCAGCGCTCGTCGCTGAAGTAAATATGCCATGCAGGCCAATCGCTGTGCGTAGCGCGTAATTGCCGATAGATTTCGCGTGGCGTTTCTCCGCCGGAGATCACCAGATGGAATTGTCCACGCTGCTGAATTGCCAGCATCGCGTTGTTGAGAATGGTATTCAGTGCCGTGTGATGCAGTGCCGGCAGATCGGCGACTGCATGCCAATAGCACTGTTCGGGGGCGATGGGATTGATCACTTCGGTATGTGCAATGCAGTTATCTCTGCGTCATCTGCAGAAAGCATCTGTGTTTCAGCTTCGCTTGCTGCCTAACTAGCCGA
>JAYUYT010000134.1:0-9228 GCA_043752345.1 Nitrosospira sp. | reverse complement strand
ACCTAAAAACCGCAGTTGAAGCCACACAAGTTGACTGAAAGCTATATGGCTATTAGCTTTCAAAGGCTTCAGTGGCCTCTCCAAACAGGTGAGGTTATAAAAAATGGCTTGGGCAGGCTGAAAGCCTTGCCATTGCTTGCTTACAGCCGATCCGTAGCAAGTTCGGAGCAGTTAGCATTATTTGTTGCAAACACACGACAGCATTGGGTTTAGGCTATTTTTTAATGAATTTCAACTGCGGTTTTTAGGTTCAAACGGAGCAATCAAGCCAGGAAAAGCTATTATCAAAGCCAGCACCAATAGCTGCAGAAAAATGAACGGGATCACCCCGCGATAAATATCTGCTGTACTGACCGAAGGTGGCGCCACCCCACGCAGATAGAATAGTGCAAAACCGAATGGCGGCGTGAGAAAAGAAGTCTGCAAATTGACGGCAATCAGGATACCGAACCAGAGTGGATCTATGCCGAGCGTGACCAGTATCGGCGCAATCATGGGAACGAAAATATAGGCGATTTCGACAAAATCGATAAAAAAGCCAAGCAGGAATATCGCCAGCATGGAAAGAACAATGAAACCCCACTTGCCTCCTGGCAGATGCTGCATGATTTGTTCCACTGCCTCATCGCCGCCGGTGTAGGTAAACACCATTGAGAAAAAGGTTGCTCCCGCGAGAATGGTGAACACCATGGCGCTGATTTTGGTGGTTTCCATCGCCACCTGGTGCAGCATGGGAAATCTGAAATTTCCGCCAGCCAGCGCCAGCGCTATAGCCCCCACCGCACCCATTGCAGCAGATTCGGTCGGCGTGGCGATGCCGGCGAACACCGTTCCCAGCACAATCATCACCAGGGCAAGCGCGGGTACGATGGCCTTGAATGCTGTCCAATATTGTATTGCGAGCGGCGCATTGTTGCGGGGCATGGCGGGCGCAGCATCTTTTCTGGCAAATGCGAGGATGAGAACGTAAATAATATAAAACGCTACCAGCAGCAGTCCTGGAATCAGCGCAGCCCGATACAAATCGCCTACCGGTTGCTGCAGCACATCGCCCAGGATGATGAGGATAATGGAAGGCGGAATGATTTGCCCGAGCGTGCCCGAGGCGCAAATCACGCCGCTGGCTAACCGTTTGTCGTAATTGTATTTCAGCATTACCGGCAGCGCGATCAGCCCCATCGTCACGACCGATGCACCGACCACCCCGGTGGATGCTGCCAGTACCATGCCTACCAGCACGGTAGATGCTGCCAGCCCGCCGCGCACGCGGCCAAACAGCGAGCCCATTGATTCCAGCATTCTTTCCGCGATGCCCGATCTTTCCAGCACTAACCCCATGAAAATGAACAGCGGCACCGCCATCAGGGTGACATTGGTCATGATCGAATGCATGCGCTCTGCCACCAGTTGGAACAGTTGCAGGCCTTCCGCATACAGTCCGAAAATCAGCGCCACACCGCCGAAAGTGAATGCCACCGGAAAGCCCAGCGCCAGCAATACCAGACAGACGAGGAACATGGCGAGGCCGATCATACTTCTTCCCGATGGGTGTAGCCGGGCCCGGCAGCAGCATCTCCGCACAACAGACGCACATTGCGCGAAATCACCGCCAGGGATTGCACCAGCACCAGCAAATAGCCGAGCGGAAGCAGTGCTTTGAAGGCGAAGCGATAAGGCAGCCCGCCCGGATCGACGGACACTTCCTGTATCTGGTAGGAATAGGTAACGAAATCGTAGGAGCTGTACAGGATCAGCGTACACATGGGGATGACAAACAACAGTGTGCCGAGAATATCCACCACGGCTTTTGTGCGCGGATTCATGCGTCCATAAAATACATCCACCCGCACGTTGGCATTCTCGCGCATGGTGTAGGCCGCACCCAGCAGAAACATAGCGGCAAACAGGTGCCACTCCAGTTCCTGCATGGCGATGGAGCCGGATGCAAAAACGTAGCGTGCAACCACGTCGATGAATACCACGCCGATCATGGCCACGCATAGCCAGCCAGCCAACCAGCCGAATGCCCCTGACAGCCGGTTGATGGCTTGCTCAAATTTACGCAGGAGATTCATCTGGAGTTTTGGCTATGGAGGCAAACCAACCGATACGGTTTACTGGGAATCGGTGCGCACTATCTCATGCTCTGCAGGTATGCAAGCGAGGCTTTAACCGCCCGCAACCGTCATCCGGTCTATCAACAAGGAGCCACATTGTTTGGAACCCCGTACCAGCGTATCACTACCCACTGCAGAGATGCCGAGCAGCATGTCTTTCAGATTGCCGGCGATGGTGACTTCCTCGACTGCATGGCGGATTTCGCCGCCTTCCACCCAGTAGCCTGCCGCACCCCGAGAATAATCTCCCGTGACGGAATTCACCCCATGACCTAGCAACTCAGTCACCAGCAGTCCCTTACCCATTTTCCTGAGCAGTGCGGAAAATTCCAGTGGTGCACTGTTATCCAGAATCAGGTTGTGGTTGCCGCCGGCATTTCCGGTGGTGCGCAGCCCCAGCTTGCGCGCAGAATAACTGCCGAGGAAATAGCCCTGCACCACGCCATTCTCGACTACTTTGCGCTCAATCGTGGCGACGCCTTCGTCGTCGAATACACCGCTGGCCAACCCTTTGTTCAGATGGGGCAATTCGCGAATCTGAATATCCGGCGCAAACACCTGCTTGCCGATGCTGTCCAGCAGAAATGATGATTTCCGGTAAAGGCTGCCACCGCTTACAGCGCCCACAAAATGTCCTATCAGGCTTGAAGCAATGGGCGCTTCGAACAGCACCGGTGCTTCGCAGGTGGCAATTTTTTTTGCACCCAGGCGCGTAACGCTGCGCATTCCTGCTTTTTTGCCCACGCTGCCGGCTTGTTCCAGATCGCTGGCGTCACGCGCTACGCTGTACCAGTAATCGCGCTGCATGGCGTCATCCCGGCCTGCGATCACTGCACAACTGAGACTGTGACGGGAAGTGGGATAACCGCCCATGAAGCCAAGACTGTTGGCATAAACAAACTGTGATTCACTCAGTGCAACACTGGCTCCTTCGGAGTTGGTGATGCGCTTGTCGACTGCAAATGCTGCCGCCTCACAGTTCTGGGCAAGCTGTATTGCCTGCTCCACCGGCAGATCCCATGGGAAATACAAGTCGAGATCGGGAAATTCACGCGCCAGCAAATCGGCATCGGCCAGTCCCGCGCAGTCGTCCGTTGCGGTGTATCTGGCAATGGACAGGGCTGCCGCCACAGTATCGCGCACCGCTTGCGGCGAGAAATCCGAAGTGCTGGCATTGCCGCGTTTCTGGCCGATATAAACTGTCACTGCCAGACCTTTGTCGCGATTATATTCAATCGTCTCCACCACATTCCGGCGTACCGTGACATTCTGACCGAAGCCGTCCGATACCTCGGTCTCGCAGGCACTAGCACCTCCTTCTCTGGCGTAATCCAGAATGTCGCGGGCGATTTGCTGGAGTGTTGCGTAAGGATAGGAAAAGCGTGTGGAGGAAGTGGCGATATCATTCATGGGGTAGGTTTCACGAAAATTGCGGTGTGCCAAAAAATATTGAACCTTATTCCCAAGTCTGGGAGGCAGGTAGAAGGCGGTTCAAATAGGGTTATGAGTAGAATGGCGCTATGATAGCAGCTTCTTAACACTGCATTAAACAGGCCACCGTGCAAAACGACTTGAAAGATGATCCCGAACAGGATATCGCGCCCAGCAAGACGCGCCGCAAGCAGGAAATGCACGCACTGCAGGACATTGGCGAACAATTGGTGGAACTCAATTCCAAGCAACTGGCCGAGCTTGATTTACCGGAAGCGCTGCTGGATGCCATCGTTGAAGCCAAGCGGCTGCATAAACACGAAGCCCGACGGCGGCAGATGCAATTTATCGGCAAGTTGATGCGCGAAGTGGATACGGCGTTAATCCGGGAAAAATTTGCCGCATGGAACGGCGTAACCCGGCAACACACCGCATGGCTACACTTGCTGGAACGCTGGCGCGAGCGCCTGCTAGCGGATGAACAGGCCTTTGCCGAACTCGGGCGGGATTATCCTGCAGCTGATCTGCAGCGCTTGCGCACACTTACACGCAACGCTCACAAAGAAAAACTTGCCAACAAACCACCCAAAAGTTTTCGCGCGCTATTTCATGAGCTGCAGGCAATCATCCCGCAGGCTCCTGGGCGGATCGATGCTGCGGCGGAATGAGTCTGGACGGGGCTAGGAAAGCTTGGCGCCAGTGCCGACCAGTTCAGTTGAAACGATCCTGTAAGTGAATTCGGCCGGTTCCAGGCTGTCCTGCTGGTGGTTGCCGATTTCGGCATGGGGGTACATGAAAAATGGCAGTGTGCCTGCAATGCTGTCGCGTGCCAGGATGATGTCTCTGCCGTGATTAAATGCCACCCAGTTCATCTCCCAGGAGCCGAACAGCTTTTCTCTTAGTGCGACCACTTTAAGATGATCGCGCGACAATCCTTCTTCCAGCGCAAACTGGTGCACGTCGGCGGGATCCACCGGCACCCAGCCCAGGTCGGCAAGATAAAATTCCGCACGGCAATGCTGTTCTCTGCTGATATCGCCAAACTTACCCAGGCTCTTGTGTGTTGCCGATTCATCGATGCGGATGCCGTAATGACTGCGTGCCGGAATGCCTGCGGCACGCGCCAGTCCCACGAACAGCGCGTTGAGGTCGGCACACTTGCCGCCCAGATTGCCGCTTTCCAGCATGGATTTGATGTCACCCCGCCCACAACCGCGCGTTGCTGGGTCACGATGGGAATTGTCCACCACCCAATTGTAAACGGCGCGGGCTGTTTTCAGCGGTGACTGACTGTTGGCATCTTTGGTGATAGACAAGGCGGTCTTGCGCACAATGCCGTCTAGCGGCATGTCCCTGGTTGGCTGCAGAAAGCGCTTTATGTCCACAGGAATGGCGGATCTGCTGCGCTCGGAATAATGGGACAGATTGACAGCGCGATCCGCTGTTTTGATGATGCTGCTTACCGTCACATGGCGTGGGCCGTTGCCATGCCATTCGGCGTAAAATAGCGGCGAAGCTGTTCCGGCAAGGGTGTCAAATCTGGCTATTTCCGCATTACCGCTCCACACGCTGCCTTGGGAAAATTGATGGAGAGTATCGTTGGTGTCCGGCAATGGCAGCCATAAACGCGCTCTTTTTCCTTCACCAGGGAGATCCACCCTATAGGTCAGCCGATAACTGTTCCAGCGTGACAGACCCGCTTGCTGGCTGAACGCCGGTGGTGTGAGCGGAAATAATGCAGCGCTGGCCCCGGCTAGTTTGATAAAATCTCTGCGTTTCATAATCTACGTGTCTGCCTGATAGCAGAATACATAAATTTAATCCCGCCCCCTGATTAAGTCAATCATTGCGCCTGCCCATGACTATTGCCCACACTGATCTGCTGCCCACCATCGAACTCGAGAACGGAATTGATCCAACCCATACCATCCTGTGGCTGCATGGTCTTGGTGCGGATGGCAATGATTTTGTGCCGATCATAGATGAGCTTGAGTTGCCGTCTGCTAGCCGCATCCGTTTTATATTTCCGCATGCCCCGATGCGACCGGTCAGCATCAATAACGGTTTTGTGATGCGCGCATGGTATGACGTGCTCAATCTGAATTTCAGTCAGCCTGAAGACGAGGATGGCTTGCGCGATTCGCAGCGGGCAATCGAGGCGTTGCTTGAACGGGAACAGCAGCGTGGCATCATGCCGGAGCGGATCGTGCTGGCGGGCTTTTCCCAAGGTGGTGCGATGGCGCTGCAGACCGGCTTGCGCTACCCGGAGAAACTTGCCGGCATCATGGCGTTGTCGTGCTATCTGCCGTTGCAACAGACTGTTGCAGCGGAAATGCATCATGCCAATTCCGCCACATCAATCTTCATGGCACATGGCAGTCAGGATTCAATTGTTCCAATGGCGCTGGCGGCAGTATCAAGACGGCAGTTGCTTGAATCGGGCTATGCAGTGGAATGGCACGAGTATCCGATGGCGCATGCGGTTTGTGTGGAGGAGATGGCCGATATCAGTGCATGGCTTAAACGAGTTTTGGTGTAACCCGGAGGAACAATCCTCTTTGTGCTGGCAAATCGACCATTTTGTAAAATGCCGACCTGCTACAACCGGGATGAGTACTGTAGCATGCCTGTAATATTATCTTCACGAATTCTTAACAATCGCGCGACATTTTCTTCACACTTGTTATGTTAAGTTACATAGTATGGCGTGATTTCTATCCGTCCTTAGAACGGGAAATTAAAGAAAATTGAGCCACATTCTTCATACTGAATTGATAAGCATGTCGGCAACCTGTTGCCGTTTCCCCTTCAGACTTCGTTCATGGTCGTGCTAAATGGGACAGCTGAGTTCACAGTGAGTGCTTGCTCATAAGACCGGACAATGAAAGTGGCAGGTTTGCGAGGGATACCCTCATTCAAGACCTGCAGCCCGACAAGCGGCTGATTTCAAATGTTAATTCAGGCCAAATAAAGGAGAACTTGTGATGCAGCGAATTGCCCACGTCGAAGACGATCCAGATATTCGAGACACCGTTAGTCGCATCTTGAGTGTTGCCGGATATACGATTGACAGCTATGAGACTCATGCTGATTTTATCAAGTCACTGCAGGATGCCGCGAATCTTCCCGATCTGGCAATTCTTGACGTAATGGTCGAGTCAATGGATGCAGGTTTTGATACCTACGAAGAAATGCGCAAACGCTTTCCAGGAATTCGTGTGATATTTTTGACTTCTCTGGGGGAAATGATTCTGCCCTATTTCAGTGGTGAGTCCCACGACTGGGTCTGTATAGTTGAGAAACCGGTCGAACCTGAAAGTCTGTTAGCAATTATTCGTAGCCGCCTGGACCCCATCAAAGCTGAGACCAGTCCTGCCTAGAGGATGTGACTATGGCGGATGCTGAGTTTTCCTGGGAGGCACCCAAGAATCGCCTTGCACCGCCTGGTACTGGGGTAGGCAGTCAGAAACTCAGTGACGAAGTTTTAATCGGGAATGCCCGTTGGTTTATCGTCTTTCGCTGGGTAATAATCGGTGCCCTCCTTCTCTTTCAGTTACTGGCAATTGTTTTCTCGGACGCACTCACCCAAATTGGCATCACTCATCAACAAGGGTGGCCAGTCGTCGTAATAGTCGTATTGTTCATTGCAAATATTGGTTATATCTATGCTCTGGATTTTCGCCGGTCGACTAAATATAACTCCCCCTCGATAAACATCTGGTGCCAGATCATTATTGATCTGCTGTGCTTGTCAATCGTGGTGCACTATGTCGGTAGCACCGCAACTCCCGCTCCCTTTTTCTATGTGCTGCACATTGCGCTGTCATGCATTTTCTTTTCGACCAGAGAAAGCCTGGTTGTCACACTCATGGTCTGCACCATGTATACGTTTATTTTGCTGATTGAGAACTCCATGTTTTATCAATTATTCCTGGAAGTGCCGACAGACCCCCATACAGCAGCCGAAGAATTGCAGGAAAGCAGAGCCCTGTTGTGGATGTTTACTCTTGATATGCTGTTTATGGTTGTCTGGTATGTTGTTTCGAGACTCACGATTGTTGTACGCACCCATGAGCGCGACCTCGTGGGTGCTTATGAGCGGATTACACTGGGACAGGTAGAGAAAGATCAATATGCCGTGCTGATGACACATCAACTCAAAGCCCCGCTTGATGCCATTCGCAGCAAAATCAATCTGATCAAAGGGGGTTATTGTGGAGAAGCCTCTCCTGAGATAAAAGACGTGCTTCTAAAGATTGATAAGCGTGCTTCTAATATGGCAGGCCTGATTATGGATGTGCTCAGGCTTGAACGGCTGAAAGCGGCCGCCCGCAGCACCAACGCCAGAGAGCATGTTTGTATCGAGGCAGTAGTTCATAAGTGTGTTGACAAATTATTAAAGACCCTCGCCGAATCCCGGCAGATTAAGATTGAAATATCAATGCAGAATTTCTTTGCCGATGGGATTCCCGATCAGTTCGAGATTCTTTTCGAGAATATCATCCTGAATGCGATTACCTACTCTTATGACGGGGCAGCAGTGGAGATTACATCTGTCGTTGACAAACAGAACTCTTCCGCGACCGTGATGATTACCGATCATGGGATCGGGATTGCAGATAAGGATCTGCCACACATTTTTGATGAATATTTTTATACTCCCAGGGCTGTGCTGCACAACAAAGCTTCAAGCGGAATAGGTTTGTCGATAGTCAAAACAGTTGCGGAGAATAACAAACTGCACATCAAGGTTTCAAGTCAGCCTAACGTTGGCACGACATTTTTTGTCACTTTCCAGGGAGTGAAAAGTCGGTCTATTCCAGAGAAGGACACAGAACAGCCCAAAGAATGACGCTTGTCTGGCAGGCTGCGCGCCTTCTTCCCGTTATTAAAGCGGGTTCGCGTTAAACCCTTTGTCGGGCTCCGTTTAATCTGAAACAGCAGATTGATGCTAAATTACGAGCTATCTTTTCTATTCTGCCGTTCGGCTAACTCTTCCCCTTGCCGGGTGAGTAGAGGACTTTCACCTCCAAGTGAGTGCGTCCTTGCCGGGGCACATAAAAAAGCCCCGCTCGGATGAGCGGGGCTTTTTTATTATAAGGTGCCTGGCGGTGACCTACTTTCACATGGGTAATCCACACTATCATCGGCGCAACTTCGTTTCACGACCCTGTTCGGGATGGGAAGGGGTGGGTCCAAAGCGCTATAGCCGCCAAGCGTAACTTTTATCATGGCTGGTGACAGAAACCAGGGACTGTTAGATCCTTGCTGTCCTGCCGCAAGCCACAATCTGGAAGAAGTAAATTAGGGTGAGATTATATCAGGGCAAACACCATACACCTTGCTCAAGGTTATGGGATCAAGCCTCACGGTCAATTAGTATCAGTTAGCTTAACGCATTACTGCGCTTCCACACCTGACCTATCAACGTCGTGGTCTTCGACGAACCTTTAGGAGGGTTTAACCCCCGGGAAGTCTCATCTTGAGGCGAGTTTCCCGCTTAGATGCTTTCAGCGGTTATCTCTTCCGCACTTAGCTACTCGGCAATGCCACTGGCGTGACAACCGATACACCAGAGGTGCGTCCACTCCGGTCCTCTCGTACTAGGAGCAGGCTTCCTCAAATCTGCAGCGCCCACGGAAGATAGGGACCAAACTGTCTCACGACGTTTTAAACCCAG
>JAYUYT010000133.1:0-3726 GCA_043752345.1 Nitrosospira sp. | reverse complement strand
CGGAATATAGCGCGGCCAAGATCCTCTCGGCACTGGCGGAAAAGCACTGTATCGCCAAACATGAACTTATTGTCACCTTGAGTATTGGTATCAGTATCTTTCCCGATGACGGTGAGGACGCGGAAACCCTGCTCAGAAATGCCGACGCCGCGATGTACCATGCCAAGGAAAACGGACGCAACAGTTACCAGTTTTTCAAACAAGACATGAACGACCGGGCGGTCGAACGGCAATCGCTGGAAGGCTGCCTGCGCCAGGCCTTGGCGCGGAAGGAATTTGTCTTGCATTACCAGCCGAAAATCAATTTGAAGACGGGCGTGATTACGGGCGTTGAGGCGCTCATCCGTTGGCTGCATCCGGTTCGTGGTTTGCTCTATCCCAAGCAATTCGTGTCGATTGCCGAAGACTCCGGGCTCATGGTGCCGATCGGTCAGTGGGTGCTGCGGGAAGCCTGCCGACAAGCACGAGCCTGGCAGAATGCTGGCCTTCCGCCCATCTCCATCGCCGTCAACATTTCGGCTGCAGAATTGCGTAGGGAGGGCTTTCTCGCAGACATTCGCGACATCCTGAGGGACGCCGGCCTTGACCCACGTTATCTCGAGATTGAGCTGACCGAAAGCGCCCTCGTACAGAATGTCGAGTCGACGCTGACTGTGCTGCACGCGCTCAAAGCCATGGACGTGAAGCTGGCGATCGATGACTTCGGCACTGGCTTTTCCAGCTTAAGTTATCTGCGTCAGTTTCCGATTGATACTCTGAAAATAGACCAGTCATTCGTGCGTGACATTGCCGCCAGTAACGGTGATGCCACCATCGCCAGCGCTGTGATCGGTCTGGGCAATAGTCTTAAGTTAGGGATCATCGCAGAGGGTGTGGAAACGCGCGAACAACTGGCCTTTCTGCAGGCTGAGCACTGCGAGGAAGGACAAGGCTTTTATTTCAGCCCACCAGTTGATGCGGAGGCGTTCGCTGAGTTGCGTGGAGCGGTAAACACAGAATACGTCGTCAACCGACAACTGGCGGCTGTAGTTTTAAATGACAATTGAGCTGGGCTGTATGTGACATCGACTATGTGTAACACCGCACAGACGGTGACATCTTCGAGTCATATTATTGGCACATCAAGGAATAGACCACTCCAGCTAAACGCCGGCAACAGGCAAAGGGAATGCCGTCTGCTCTTGGTTATTGCTGAAAAGTGGTCTTGAGAAGGAAAAGCATGCCAGCAGGCGGTCCGATAACATAAATTATCTTTCCGCCTTTGTTTTGACTGCTGTTAGAAAAATTGGAATCCGGTGTAATCGTGATAAATATTGATTGCAACGGTTGTGTTCGACGTTTAACTCAATGGATGAAAAAAATGATGAAAAACTTTTACCAGACTAAATCGTATCAGATGATGCAAAGGATCGGCCTAACCGTAGGTGCTGCAATTCTTGTGGCTGGTTGCGCAAACACTCCGCCGCCTATAGAACAGATGGCCATTTCCAGGGCTGCGGTAAGCAATGCAAGCAGGGCTGGGGGCAATGAGTTTGCACCACAATTGCTCAAGTCTGCAATGGAGAAGATGGATGGCGCCGAGCGGGCAATGGCAGAGAAAGATTATGTACGAGCCCGACAACTGGCGGAGCAAGCGCGAGTCGATGCCCAACTAGCCGGAGTGACGGCGCGTTCAGCCATTGCACAGAAAGCAGCAGATGCATTGCAGGAAGATAGCCGCGTGCTGCGCGAAGAAATAGATCGTAAAACCAAGTAATCATCAATGGAGTCCATCATGCAAAAGAATCGATACTTATCCCTGACCCTGATCGCTGTTGCGATTTTATCTGGTTGCAGTTCCATTCCACAAAATTCATCTCTCACAGAAGCGCATAACAGTTACAACAATGCACGGATCAATCCTCAGGTCACGAATCTGGCAGCAGTTGAATTGAAAGAAGCCAGCGATTCTCTGAGCAAGGCAGACTATGCCTTGAGCAAAGGTAAAAGTGATGCCAAAGTCAATCAACTGGCTTACATAGCCAAGCAGCAAGTGGCGATCGCACAGGAAACCGCCAAGCAGAAGACAGCCGAGTTAGCGGTCGCCAACGCCGGCGCCAAGCGCGACCAAGTTCGCCTTGAGGCGAGAACGGCTGAAGCCGATGCAGCCAAGCAGCAGGTGGCGATCGCACAGGAAACCGCCAAGCAGCAGACAGCCGAATTAGCGGTCGCCAACGCCGACGCTAAACGGGACCAAGTTCGCCTTGAGGCGAGAACGGCTGAAGCCGATGCAGCCAGGCAACAGATGATGATCATGCAGGAAACCGCCGATCAGCAGGATGTCGCATTGGTGGTGGCCGGCGTCAATGCGGAACGTGATCAAGCACGGATTGCTCGACAGGAAATGCAGCTTCAGGAGTTGAATGCCCAGAAAACTAAACGCGGTTTGGTGATCACACTAGGCGACGTATTGTTCAATACCAACAAGGCGCAGCTGGCATCAGGCGGTATGCGCAACATACAGAAGCTGGCAGATTTTCTCACCCAATACCCGCAACACACGGTGTTGGTTGAAGGCTACACCGACAGCACTGGCAGTAACAGCCTCAATCAGGAACTCTCTGAGCGACGCGCCAATGCCGTGCGGGCGGCATTGATCGACATGGGGATCAGCAGCAACCGCATCACTGCGCGCGGTTATGGTGAGGCATTTCCGGTTGCCGACAATGACACTGCCGCAAGTCGTCAATTGAATCGGCGCGTGGAAATTATCCTCTCCGACGACAACGACAACGACAATATCACCCCACGCTAAAGAACCACTGATCAAGTCCCACGCGGGCGCGACAGCGGCTTTGCGGGATGGGATGCACGAAAGGCGAGAACGCGAATGGCCATTCCCTTCGCTACGAGCCTGACACCGCAGACTGCCCGCAAAGCCCCGTCCCATAGGATTGCGGCAAAACCGGAGTTATGTAGTCAAGCCAAGGTCTTTGTTTCAGGTGATATCACAAGAAGATACCAATTGCATCGTGATCGTTCTAATGTTGCCGGGGCGATTGTGATGAGGCCTCCTCCGGTTTCTGTTCTCCAATAAGTGGTTTCCATGCCACTTGTTTTTCCTCATGCTGAGCACTGATCCAGTCACTCGAGATTGAGTCTACAAACTGCTTTAAATAATTTTCGGAGCCGCCCCGGTTCGGACCAATAAATCAACGGTTATGAAACGTTGACCGACCGAAAGAGAAGAGGCTATGGCTAAATATGATCGGCATTGGCAAGGATTTGCTACCGGAATTATTGGAGTGGTCAGAATGGGTTGGCAAGGCCGCCGTCGCGCCCACGTAGGACTTGTTCAGCGGTTTCTTAAACAAAATCTCCCACTTTACGCCAAGCAATGCTCGATAAAAATTTGCTCGATAAGTGCACTAGCGTACAGAATACTTTTGAGAAGTAGCGGATTATTAGTAAACGATCAATGCCGCTCGTGTGGGTTTTGATGCAATTGGTTGAATTCACGATGCACGGTCGTTTGAAATAAACACACAAACCTTTCCAGGAGAAAATAATGAGTAACAATAAGCATGACAATAAGCATGTCAATAAGCATGACAACAAGCATGACGATAAGCATGATGATCATAAGCATAAACATCATGACGATGACGATGACCATGACGATGGTCATGGTGGCGGCCACGGCCACGGCCACGGTGGGGGTGGCGGTGGCGGCGGGGGTGGTGGGGG
>JAYUYT010000132.1:0-21112 GCA_043752345.1 Nitrosospira sp. | reverse complement strand
GGCACAACGCATGGCCTATCACCTGCTGCAGCGCGACCATGCAGGCGCGCAACGGCTTGCCAACTCGCTGACCCAAGCATTGGAGCACATCAAGCATTGCGAGAAGTGCAATAACTTTACCGAAGAAATGGTGTGCGAACTATGTCGTTCCGAGCGGCGTGATGCGGGGCTGTTGTGTGTGGTGGAAATGCCTGCCGATCTGATGATGATGGAACAGGCGCACTGCTACAAAGGCATGTACTTCGTGCTGATGGGCAGGCTCTCGCCGCTCGACGGTATTGGCCCCAGGGAAATCCATCTTGATCGCTTGCTGAAGCGGGCGCAGGACGGCGTGGTGCGAGAAGTGGTGCTGGCCACCAACTTCACCGTGGAAGGTGAGGCCACCGCGCATTACATCAGTGAACTGCTGCACACCCGGGGAGTGAGGGTCACGCGCATCGCGCGCGGTTTGCCGGTGGGCGGCGAACTGGAGCATGTCGATAGCGGCACCCTGGCGCAGGCGGTAATGGAGCGCAGAGAAGTCTGATCACAATTCAATTCTGCCGACAATATTTTGTTGGCTTCCTGTTTATACCTTGTCGTACTATTGGCACTGTCTTCGGCGCTCACCCGAAGCCGCTTCGTTGCACTCTCAAACTATTGGAATAAAGGCTGGGCATTAACGCCTTGCCACACTGAGAAACAGATGAAAGTCAGCAGACCGATCAGACCGATAAAAAAGAAAACGCCGGTATCAACCAGCGCCAGAATTGCTCCTGCGTCCGCGCCAGGTGTTACGCACAAGCTGCACAAGCTGCTGGCGCAGGCAGGGCTGGGGTCGCGGCGAGAGATGGAAGAATTGATTGCCACTGGCCAAGTGACCATCAACGGCAAGGCAGCGGAAGTCGGCAGCCGCGCCGGGCCGGAAGACGTGGTACGGATAGGGAAGCGTACCATCCATCTCAAATTCGGCGAGCGCTTGCCGCGCGTTATCCTGTATCACAAGCCGGAAGGCGAGATCGTCAGCCGCGATGATCCGCAAGGCCGTCCGTCAGTATTCGACAAGCTGCCGCAACTGCAATCATCCAAATGGGTCGCGATCGGCCGGCTGGATTTCAACACCAGCGGGCTGCTGATTTTTACCACCGACGGCGAGCTGGCCAACCGCTTGATGCACCCGCGCTTTGAAGTCGAGCGCGAATATGCGGTGCGCATCATGGGGCGCCTGACTCCGGAGCAGATGACGCAATTGACCAGCGGCATCGAACTGGAAGACGGTCTGGCGAAATTCGAACTTTTGTCGGATCAGGGCGGCGAGGGTTCCAATCACTGGTACCGGGTAATATTGAAAGAAGGAAAGAACCGCGAGGTGCGCCGCATGTTTGCAGCGGCGGGGCAGATGGTCAGCCGCCTTACCCGGGTGCGCTTCGGCCCGATCAATCTGCCGCCGCGCCTCAAGCGCGGAAAATCGATGGAACTGGACGAGGTGGAAGTGAAGCGATTGCTGGAGCTGGTCGCATAGGCCGCGCCCGCGCTAAATCTTCGCTACACTGTCTGTATCCATCTCAATTTTCTCGGGGTGCCGCTCAATTCGCGGCCCCGTTAGGCGGCGCGATTGTATTCCGAGCTTCTCCACACTTCCGCAACAGTTGCCGCGACCCTCGCAGGGTTCATCGGGGTTGTGTTCGTTCTGGGGCGCCGGTCGCAAGGCGATCTCAGTATTCACGAATTATCTGCAGTATTCCACCTGTTGTATACCGCGCTGGGAGTCCTGTTCTTCTCGCTCGTCATGTCAGTGTTCCTGGAATCGACCATTGAGCAGGGTCTCGTCTGGCAAATCGGCAATGGAGCTTTCGGACTTTATCATCTGCTGGGTTCGGGCATAGCCCACGTGGAAGCGCTCCGGGGTGAGTTCGGCGTACAAAAAAAGGTCATCGCTTGGCCGCTCTTTATAGGCGGCTACCCATTGATTGGTGCCAACTTCGCCGTCGCCGCGGGGTACTTCCCTGAGGCTGCTCCGCTCGTCTTCATGCTTGGTATCGTGTGGCTTCTGCTCGTCACCGCGGCAACCTTTGTTTCCCTTCTTTCAACGGGAGGCCGCGCCGCTTAACGGGTCGTGAATTAACGCATTCAGGGAACGGCGCACAGCGCCACCAACCCCTCATTCAAACGGTCACCGTTTCGCGGCTGCGCCCGCTCGAAATCTTCGCTACACTGTTTGTATCCATCTCAATTTCCCCGGGGTGCCGCTCAATTCCAGACTCCGTTAAACCCAGCGCACGACTACGCACAATGAAGAGATACAACATGACAAAAGTTCTCGTTCTTTACTACAGCATGTATGGCCACATCGAAATCATGGCGAAAGCAGTGGCTGAGGGTGCGCGCAGCGTCGAAGGTACCGAGGTTGTCATCAAGCGCGTGCCCGATCTGGTGCCGGAAGACGTGGCACGCAAGGCCGGCGCCAAACTCGATCAGGCGACGCCGATCGCGACAGTGGGTGAGTTGCCGGACTACGACGCGATCATCTTTGGCACGCCGACACGTTTTGGCAACATGTGCGCACAGATGCGCAATTTTCTTGACCAGACCGGCCGGTTGTGGCTGAACGGTGGCTTGATTGGCAAAGTGGGCAGCGTATTCACGTCCACAGCCACGCAGCACGGTGGACAGGAAACCACGATCACCTCGTTTCACACCACCTTGCTGCATCACGGCATGATCATCGTGGGAGTTCCCTATTCCTGCCAGGAGATCATGAATATGAGTGAAATCACCGGCGGATCACCCTATGGAGCGAGCACTCTTGCTGGCGGCGATGGCAGCCGTCAACCGTCAGAGAACGAAATAAAAATTGCCCGTTTCCAGGGAGCCCATGTTGCGCAAGTGGCCAAGAAGCAATCGGCCTGACAACCGATTGGCGAGGGGCGCGCTGAAAAGCGGCGCACTCTATTAATCGCAATTTTGTCGGCCTTACTGGTGATGCCGGGTTTCGCCGAGCAAGCCGCCCCGGCAGATACCGTGCGGGCGGTAATAGACGCGGACGGCAAGCAGCGAATACAGATACTCGGCGGCAGTTACTTCTTCATGCCCAAACACATCATCGTAAAGGTGAACGTGCCGGTTGCATTGTCGATCACGCGGGAATCGGGAATCGTGCCGCATACTTTCGTCATGAAGATCCCGGAATCGGGGATCATGCTCGACGAATCCTTGAGCACCGAGGCCAGGACTGTTGAATTCACCCCCACGGCGGTGAGAAAGTATAGGTTTTATTGCAGGAACAAGCTGCCGTTTTTCAAAAGCCATGAGGAAAAGGGTATGAAGGGTATCTTTGAGGTAGTCCCATAAGACCATGTTGGGAGCAGTATTGACTGTGGCGCTGTTTTTCACCGATCCCGCGAACCCGATCCAGACGGCGATTGATTATTACCAGAAGATCACGGCTTATCAGGTGACGGTGAAATCCGTGAGCGGCGGCAAAGCTGAAATCATGCGCTATTACTTCAAGCAGCCTGGCCATGTCCGGATGGAATATGTAACGCCGTTCAAAGGGGCTGTGCTTATTTATAATCCTGACACCAAACAAGCGAAGCTGTGGCCTTTCGGCTATCGCAGCTTCCCTGCGCTGAGCTTGAGTCCGGAGAATCGTCTGATTCAAAGTTCTACGGGCCAGCGGGTGGACCGCTCGGATGTGGGAGCCCTTTACCAGAATGTGAAGGCACTGCAGGAACACGGGAGAACCGAGGTACTCGGCATGGAGACGGCCGGCGGACATGAAACGTTGCACATTGCGGTAGAAGGCGGCGATGGCTTCTCGATCGGGGCCATAGCGCTCTACCAGTTGTGGTTGGACCGTACCACCGGCTTCCCTTTCAAGGTATCGAGTCACGATGTGAATGGACAATTGATTGAGGTGGTAGAGATGGACGAGTTGAAGCTCAACCCCGAGTTTTCCGATGGTTTCTTCGACCAATAAAGCGGCATGGCGGAATTTCATCTTGTCACCGAATGGCGAATCGAGGCACCTCTAGTCCAGGTGTGCGACGCGATTTCCCATTGTCTGTATTGGCCGCAATGGTGGAAGGGAGTGGAAAAAGTGGAAGAGTTTGATCCGGGAGACGTGGATGGCATCGGCGGCCTGCGGCGCTTTACCTGGAGAGGGCGGCTTCCCTATCGGCTCACCTTCGACCTGCGTGTCACCCGCGCGGTGCCGCTCTCGCTGCTCGAAGGCCGAGCGAGCGGTGAAGTGGAGGGTGTCGGGCGCTGGCGTTTCTCCAACGATGGCGGCGTTACCGTGGTGCGTTATGAATGGCATGTACGTACCAATCGGCTCTGGATGAATATCATTGCGCCCATTGCGCGACCCCTGTTCAAATGGAACCACGACCAAGTAATGCGCCAGGGAGCGGAAGGTATGGCGCGCCTGTTAAATGCCCGGCTGGTGAGCCTGGTGCACAGTTGAAATTCGCAGCCCCCCGATGTCATTAGTGATACGGCCTTCGATAAACTGGCGTGCGGCGATTTATGCGGGTGTTGCTGCTGGAATTATCGCAACCGCAGTACAAATCATTCTGTGGTGGGCTTGTTGGGATGTGCTGCCGGGAATCTTGTATCGGGACGCGCGCCTGGCCGCGGCGATCGTCATGGGGAGCGGTGTCCTGCCGCCGCCGGCTACGTTTGATTGGATGGTGATGTCCGTTGCGACCTTGATTCATGTTGCGCTTTCCATGGTCTACAGCATAATCCTCGCCCGCTTCATCTCCCGGTGCGGCATGCGGGCTGCAGTGCTCGTGGGAGTCTGCTACGGGCTGGTACTGTTTGGGGTTAACATGTACGGATTCACAATGCTGTTCCCGTGGTTTGCGGAAGCGCGTGATTGGATCACGCTGGCGGCTCATGCCGTGTTCGGTGGTTCTTGCGCCGGAGTCTACAAGGCATTGCACCCGCGCGAATGATGAATTCGCTCGCGGCGGCCATTTTTTCACTTCAATGTTGGCAACGGCGGGTAGCGGTGGAATGGTAGCGTAGATGATGCAGCTTTTTGCCCTGCAACCTCATCCTGCTTATAGGAGAACTCAGCATGAATGATGCACCGCACGTGATGCCCCGGGGCGTGCAGTTGCTCCACGATCCGCTGCTTAACAAGGGCACTGCTTTTACTGAAGCCGAACGCGATGCGCTGGGTCTGCGGGGCCTGCTGCCACCGCACGTCTTTAGCCAGGATGAGCAGGCCATCCGCTTCCTGCACAATTTGCGCAATCTGCCCGATCCGCTGGAAAAGTTCGTTGCCTTGAATGCGCTACACGACCGCAATGAGGCTTTGTTTTTCCGAGTGGTATGCGACAACATCGATGAAATTCAGCCGCTGATTTACACGCCGACGGTCGGGCTGGCCTGCGAGCGATTCGGCCATATTTTCCAGCGGCCGCGCGGCATGTTTATCGGCATCAATGATCGTGGCCGGATCGACGCGATCCTGCGCAACTGGCCGCTCAGTGCCGGCATCATCGTCGTGACCGACGGTGAGCGCATTCTGGGACTCGGCGATCAGGGTGCCAACGGCATGGGCATCCCGGTCGGCAAGCTGTCGCTTTATACCGCCTGCGCGGGCGTGGACCCTGCGATTTGCCTGCCGGTGATGCTCGACATGGGCACCAACAACGAAACGCTCCTGAATGACCCGTACTATGTGGGCCTGCGCCGCCATCGTGTGACCGGCCCGGCCTACGATGAATTAATCGAGGAATTCATCACGGCGGCGCACGAAGTGTTTCCGCACGTGATTATCCAGTTTGAGGATTTTGCCAACCACAACGCATTCCGCTTGCTGGAGAAGTATCGCAACCGGATCTGCACGTTCAACGATGACATACAAAGCACGGCGGCCGTTGCCGTGGCCGGTGTGCTGTCGGCATTGCGCATCAAGGGCAGCCAGCTTGCCGATGAGAAATTTCTGTTCCTCGGTGCGGGAGGAGCGGCCACGGGCATCGCTGACCTCATCGTGACCGCACTGGTCGCGTCGGGCATGAATCAGACGGATGCACGCAAGCGCTGCTGGCTGGTCGATTCGCAAGGGCTGGTGGTGAAAGCGCGTACCGGCCTTACGCCACAGAAACTGCCGTACGCGCATGAGCATGCGCCCGTGGGGGATTTTCTTGCAGTGGTGCAGACGCTCCGGCCCACCGGCATTATCGGCGTTGCCGCGGCCGGTGGTGCCTTTACGCTGGAAGTGCTGCGCGCCATGGCTGATTGCAACGTCCGCCCCATCGTCTTCGCCTTGTCCAATCCCACTTCAAAAGCGGAATGCAGCGCCGAACAGGCCTACAGCGGGACTGACGGCCGTGCCCTGTTTGCGGGCGGCAGCCCCTTCGCGCCGGTGCAAGTGGGCGGCAAAACGCTGGTGCCGCGTCAAGGCAATAACTCGTACATCTTTCCGGGTGTCGGGCTGGGCGCAATTGCCTGTGGCGCCACGCGCATCATCGACGAGATGTTCCTTGCCGCCGCTCACACGCTGGCGGCGCAAGTAACCCCGGCCGACCTTGATCAGGGCAGCCTCTATCCGCCCCTGGCGCATATTCGCGAAGTGTCCGCGCAGATCGCGGCAGCGGTCGCCGAGGTTGCATACCAGCGTGGTCTTGCCGCCAAACCGCGGCCCGAGGATGTGCTGGAGTATGTGAGAGAACAAATGTACGACCCCCATTATCCGAGCTACGCGTAGGCCGCGCCCACTCAAGAATTACGCTACACTGCCCGTATCTTAAATTTCTCGGGGTGCCGCTCAATTCGCGACCCCGTTATGCGACTGCAGATGATTAAACCCGTCGATCTGACCATACAATTCAAACTTCCTCTGGGGGCCAAGGTTACAAAGGCTTCAATTTTGCCGAATGGAGACATCGTTCTTCTGGACGAGAAGGGTAATGAAGTCATTCCGGTTTACATGGATCGAACCCTTCAGTATTCGCGGAAAAAGGGACCCAAAGTACAAAATCGGCGGAAGCTTCAAGGTCAATACACTTCAGTCAATGGGCTTAAAGAGCTCGCGTGCTTCGATTCAATTTTTGTAATCGACACCAACACGAAGCAGATTGGCGGCAATGTGATCTCGGTGGCCTGCTTCGTTTGCTGCTGGATAAGGCCGCACGGGAACGACTATCGAGTTGAGTGCGAGCCACGACTTAATATTTATGAATTTCACAACGTCACCGGCAGCCCAGAGCTCTTGGGGATGCTGAAAGTCGCCAACGATGTCATTCGTTCTGATGGTTGCCCCACGGAACGTTGTTTCGCAATAGTGACCGATGCGCACTTGGGCGCGCATGATGCAATTAATGCCAGACATGCTTCATTGTATGGTTCTCATATTCTGCCAGCAGGATTTCAACTCATCTACGCAAGCAGCGATACTGGCCGAGAGGTCCTGAATGGAATAATTCGATTTTGCGACCAGCAAGCGAGTCGTTATTTGCAGCTATATGAAGATGGAGGTTTGCCTAGAAGAGAGCTGACTCAGCTACCCGAAGATCCCACCGTAGTTTACACCCACGTGTTTCGTAACGATCTTGAAATAGACAATCCTGTGATTAGCGGCCTGAGACTCCAAGAGGGCACAAAGGTATCTCTGTATGGCATTCGTTAGCGTGTCTCCCGATAGCGGTAAGAAGTTTCCGTTCCGAAATCTTCCCAAACGTACTGCGGCTCAACCCATGGATCGGTCGGAAACAGGAACGTTGCCACGTTCAATGCGCCGATCAAGGTGCGGCCAGCCGTATGCATGACGCCTTTGACCACCCCGACGGTCATGCCGTAAAGCAGGTTTTCGCGCTTGCTGGTTAGGATCACGGTTTTAGGTAGCTCAACGATACCGGTGGCCACATTGGCGATGCCGCTGACCAGCTTTTCGCTTGCGCTGACACGATAGCTTTCCGCCATGGCCGCTTGTGGCGACAGGAAGAAAAATGCGGACAGAACCAGCAGTGATTGGAGTATTTTTTTCATTGGTAGCTCCTTGAAGTGGATAAAATTGAGATGGGCATTTGCTCAGGACATCACTGCGAATCGGGCCTTGTGTGGCGAGGCAGCGTGAAAGCGGTGATGAAGGGATTGACCGTGAACAGAATGATGGCCGTGGCGATGAATGCTATCCAGTTGACGCTGACTAGCCAGCGCGACATCAGGAAAATCAGCATGGCACAGAAGTACATGGTTCCCGCCAGCATGAAAGCACTCAGCAGAAAACGCGGGGATTGCCGGCACGCTCCGCCTATGCCGAACACATCAAACATGATCGTTACCGGCCAGAAGAACAGAATGGAAAGCCCGGCCTTGAGATTACCTTCCTTGATATAAGCTTTTCTTTCGGATAAAGGAGAGGCAAAGTCATAGCCGATTAAACCGATGCCGGTTGAGATGTAGGCCATGATCGTCAGGACTATTTGCTCGGAGCTTTCCATTCTGATTGGTGCTTACTTGACTATCTGGGGTAGATGGTCACGTTTCAGCATAAACACAAAGCCGTCGCCCGCGCTGGTCTCGAGCCAGGTGAAGGGAGTCTGGGGAAAGATATCTTCTAGGGCGGCACGGTTGTGGCCGATTTCGACAATCAGCATGCCCTCGTCGGTTAGGTAATTGGCTGCCTCCTGCAGGATTGCCTGCGTCGCCTCCAGACCGTCTTCGCCGCTTGCCAGTGCATTGCGCGGTTCATGGCGATATTCTTCGGGCAGTGCCGCCATCGCTTCGGCGCTGACATAAGGCGGGTTGCTGATGATCAGGTCGTAGCGGCGCCCCGCCAATGCGCTGAACAAATCCGACTGCAGCAGATTGATTCTCTGCTCCAGGCCGTAATCGTCCACGTTCTTGCCCGCGACTTCCAGTGCCTCGTTGGAGATATCCGTGGCATCTATCTTGGCCTTCTCAAAAGCGTGTGCGAGCAGTATCGCGAGGCACCCCGATCCGGTGCAGAGGTCCAGCGCGGAATGGATGGCAGCGGGATCGGTGATCCACGGCGCGAGTTGTTCGCGCAGCAATTCAGCAATGAACGAGCGCGGTATCAGCACGCGCTTGTCCACATAAAAACTGAAATCCCCCAGCCAGGCTTCGTGGGTAAGATAGGCGGCAGGAATTTTCTCCAGGGTGCGGCGTTTGAGAATGCTCAACACCTGCGTCAGTTCGGCGCTGGTGAGGCGCGCATCCAGGAACGCTTCCAGTTGATCGGGCGGCAGGTGCAGCGTGTGCAGGATCAGATAGGCCGCTTCGTCGTAGGCGTTGGTCGAGCCGTGGCCGAAGAATAGACCGGCTTCGTTGAAGCGGCTCACCGCAAAGCGCAGCAGGTCACGGAAGGTATAAAGCTGGGTTTCGGCTTGAGTGAACATGGATACCCTTTATTGCTGCAACAGCAAATTTTCCAGCGTCAGGCGATAGATCTGCGCCAACCGTTCCACGTCATCCACTTCCACGCATTCGTTGAGCTTGTGGATGGTGGCGTTGCGCGGGCCGAATTCGACCACTTGTGAGCAGATGTCGGCGATGAAGCGCCCGTCGGAGGTGCCGCCGGAAGTGGAGAGCTGCGGCTCGATTCCGGTTACATTCTTGATCGCATGTCCTATTGCTTCCACCAGGCTGCCCCTGGGGGTGAGATAAGGCTTGCCGGAGAGCTCCCACAGCAAATCGTAATCCAGGCCATGCCGGTCGAGAATGGCGTGCACTCGGTTGCGCAGCGATTCGACCGTGCTGGCGGTGGAGAAGCGGAAATTGAACAGCATTTTGACTTCACCGGGAATCACATTGGTGGCGCCGGTTCCGCCATTGATGTTGGAAATTTGCCAGGTGGTCGGCGGGAAATACTCATTGCCCTGATCCCACTCGGTTTGCGCCAGTTCGGCGATGGCGGGGGCGGCCAGATGGATCGGGTTTTTTCCCAGATGGGGATAGGCGATGTGCCCCTGGATGCCTTTCACCATCAGGGTTCCGGACAGGGAGCCGCGCCGGCCGTTCTTGACCGTATCGCCGAGTTGGTCCACGCAGGTGGGCTCGCCGACGATGCAATAATCGATCGGCTCGTTGCGCGCCCTGAGGGTTTCTACCACCCTGACGGTGCCATCCACGGCGACGCCTTCTTCGTCCGAGGTGATCAGCAGCGCAATTGAGCCGTTGTGATCGCAGTGTGCGGCGACGAAAGCTTCAATCGCGGTGACAAATGCTGCCAATGACGCTTTCATGTCGGCCGCGCCGCGCCCGTAGAGTTTGCCGTCGCGGATCGTCGGCGTGAATGGATCGCTGTCCCATTTTTCCAGCGGGCCGGTGGGTACCACATCGGTATGACCGGCAAAGCACAGCAGTGGCGCTGCAGTCCCGCGCCGTGCCCACAAATTATCGACTGCGCCATGGCGCAGTCTTTCAATCTGGAAGCCAAGTTTTTGCAGACGGTCGATCATGATTTCCTGGCAACCGCCGTCGTCAGGAGTGGGTGAACGGCAGGCTATCAGTGTCTGCGCGAGGGCCAGCGTGTCATTGGACATGGGGTGTTTACTCAGTTAAGCGCTATTGCGCAGCCATCAGGCTGTTCAGATTCCGCGCAATAATTCATTGATCCCGGTTTTGGCACGGGTCTTGGCATCCACCTGCTTGACGATCACTGCACAGTAAAGACTGTATTTGCCATCGGCAGAAGGCAGATTGCCGGAAACCACCACCGATCCCGGCGGGATGCGGCCGTAGCTGACTTCCCCGGTTTCGCGGTTATAAATCTTGGTGCTCTGGCCGATGTATACGCCCATTGAAATTACCGAGTTCTCGCCGACGATCACGCCTTCGACCACTTCCGAACGCGCGCCGATAAAACAGTTGTCCTCGATGATGGTCGGGTTGGCCTGTACCGGTTCCAGCACGCCGCCTATGCCCACCCCGCCGGACAAGTGGACGTTCTTGCCGATCTGGGCACAGGAGCCGACTGTGGCCCAGGTGTCGACCATGGTGTTCTCGTCCACATAAGCGCCTATGTTGACATAGGAGGGCATCAGCACCACGTTGTTGGCGATGAACGAACCCTTGCGCACGGCTGCCGGCGGCACCACGCGGAAACCGCCATCACGAAAATCCCTGGAACTGTAATCCGCAAATTTGGAAGGTACTTTATCGAAATAGTTGGAGAAGCCCCCTTTGATGAAGCTGTTGTCTTCCATGCGGAAAGACAGCAGCACGGCTTTCTTGAGCCATTGGTGGGTGTGCCATTCGCCATTGATTTTTTCCGCTACCCGCAGCTTGCCGCAGTCGAGCATATCCAGTACCTGGGTGACAGATTCCTTGAGTTTGGCTTCGACGTTACGCGGGGTAATGTCGGCACGGCGCTCGAATGCTTCCTCAATAGTGCTTTGCAGTTGATCCATGATTTTCCTTAAAAGATGTCGCTATCGATTCAATTTTTCTGGCGTGCCGCTAAACCGGATACCAGGCTGTTCATGCGGGCGATTGCTTGCACGCATTCCGCCAGTGGCGCGACCAGCGCGATGCGCACGAAATTTTCGCCGGGGTTGATGCCGTGCGCAGGCCGCGCCAGGAAACTGCCCGGTAAAACCGTGACATTATAATCGCGATAAAGCTGTTGGGCGAATTCGACATCGCTTACCGGCGTTCTTGCCCATAAATAAAAAGCTGCTGCGGGTATGGGTGCCGGCATGGCTATTGGCAGCAACGCGGCGGCTTCGGCGAATTTCCCCCGGTACAGGTGGCGATTCTCCACCACATGCGCTTCGTCATTCCATGCGGCTTCACTTGCCGCTTGCACTGCCGGACTCATCGCGCTGCCGTGGTAAGTGCGATAGAGCAGGAATTTTTCCAGTATCGCAGCGTCTCCGGCAACGAAACCGGAACGCATGCCCGGTACGTTGGAGCGTTTCGACAGGCTGCTGAACACGACCAGCCGTGGGAAACCGTTGCGACCCAGGCGCTGTGCAGCTTCCAGTGCACCCAGCGGCGGCCGCGATTCGTCGAAATAGATTTCGGAATAGCACTCGTCAGCCGCGATGACGAAACCGTAACGGTCGGACAGCGCAAACAGTTGCCGCCATTCGTCCAGCGACATCACTCTGCCGGTGGGGTTGCCGGGCGAGCAGACATAAATCAGTTGCGTGCGCGCCCAGATGTCGTTGGGCAGCTGCGCATAGTCGAGCGCGAAATCATTTTCCGGCAGGGTATTGAGAAAATAAGGTGTGGCCCCGGTTAGCAAGGCCGCACCTTCGTAGATCTGGTAAAACGGGTTGGGGCAAACCACTGCTGCTTGCGGGAGGGACGAGTCTATCACCGCTTGAGCAAAAGAGAACAGCGCTTCGCGGCTGCCGTTGACCGGAATGATTTCAGTATCAGGATTGATGGCAGACAGGTGATAGCGGCGCATCAGCCATGCGGCGATGCTCGCGCGCAGCGACCTGGTTCCAAGCGTTGTGGGATAATGCGCCAGTCCCACGAGATTGTCTGTCAGCGCCTGGCGTATGAAATCGGGCGTTGCATGCTTGGGTTCGCCTATGTGCAGATTGATGGGTGTAAAGGCTGGGTCAGGCGTGATTCCTTCGAACAGCTGGTTGAGCTTCTGGAAGGGGTAAGGCTGTAGATGGTCTAAATTAGGATTCACTATTATCGGGTCAGGCAGATCGTACTTACCATCTTTCCAATGCCGCATCGCTTGAGCAAAGCCGAATTATAAAGGCCGGACGAGTTGTTAACCACACCAAACCAGCAAAATGTTTTTCCGGTAGCAGCTTTGCTCATCGGCGCCGCCATTTGGGGGCTGCTGTGGTATCCCTACCGGCTGCTGGAGCAGGACGGGATCAGCGGGCAGGTCGCAACGGTGATTACTTATGCCATCGCTTTGGCACTGGGACTGGTGCTGTTCCGGAAAAGTGTGCGGGCGTCGCAGATATTCGCTGGCGACCCGCAACTGCTGTTCTGGATCGCCATGTTCGCCGGCTGGACCAACATGGCTTATATTCTCGGCGTCATTCACGGCGAGGTGATGCGGGTGCTGCTGCTGTTTTATCTCGCACCGCTGTGGACTATCCTGTTTGCACGTTTGTTGCTGAACGAGAAGCTGAGCCTGCACGGCTATTTGGTAATAGCCTTGTCGCTGGCTGGTGCGGCCACCATGCTGTGGCAGCCGGAAAGCGATTTTCCGCTGCCTTCATCCCATGGCGACTGGATGGGATTGTCAGGCGGCATCATGTTTGCGCTGATGAATGTGATGATCCGCAAAGATCAACACCACAGCATCCAGTTGAAATCACTGGCGCTATGGCTGGGAGTGATGCTGGTGGGATTGGGTCACAGCCTACTATCGCCTGCCTCGTTCGCGCTGACCGACATTTCTGCGGGTTCGTGGTTGCTCATGCTGGCAATAGGGCTGGTGGTGTTTGCCTTGAGCCTGACTATGCAATACGGGTTGACCCATATTCCGGCGAATCGGGCCAGCGTGATCATGGTGTTTGAATTGGTGGTGGCAGCCATTGCCGCGTACTTCCTGGCAAATGAGACCATGACTCTGAAGGAATGGGTGGGTGGGGCAATGATCGTTTCGGCCAGCCTGTTTTCTGCAAGAATGAATCGGGAATAACTGAACTCGACGGGAAATGGCGCACTGGTGGGCGTAGTCGCATGCGTTAGTTGACAAGCCAGAGACCCTCCGCTAGTCTTCTTGCTCAGTTTTTAGTCTAATCTTTAATAGGCGGTCTTGAAATTCACGCTATTCCGGCTCGCCATTTCATTCCAAATATTCTGTTAGCCAGTGTAATTTTTAATCATCAACTCGTTATATTCATAGGAGAAAATCATGCAATTGAAAGGATCGAAAACTGAAGCTAATTTGAAAGCGGCCTTTGCAGGCGAATCCCAGGCCAATCGCCGCTATCTGTATTTCGCTGCCAAAGCAGATGTGGAAGGTCAGAATGATGTGGCAGCAGTGTTCCGTTCCACCGCTGAAGGTGAAACCGGTCACGCCCACGGCCATCTGGAATATCTGGAGAGCTGCGGCGATCCGGCTACCGGCCTACCTTTCGGCGCTTCCCGCGATAATCTGAAAACGGCCATCGCTGGCGAGACCCATGAATATACTGACATGTATCCCGGTATGACCAAGTCTGCCCGTGATGAAGGTTTTGATGAAATTGCTGATTGGTTTGAAACATTGGCCAAGGCCGAACGTTCCCACGCCAACCGTTTCCAGAAGGCTCTGGATAACTTCGCTGATTAAAAGAGGATTATAGAAAGCGGATCGACCGGATAGGAACCCCTGTATCCAGTCCGGTCAGTCCGCGGTAATCCTGCAGATCCTGTTGGGCTTATTCTCCCCATTCCCATGACCACCCGCGAAGGCAGTCTGGAGGCGCCAAAGCGTCATCCACTCGACTGGAAGAATCCGGATTTTTACGACGAAAGCAAGCTGCTCGATGAAGCGCAGCGTGTGTTTGACATCTGTCATAGCTGCCGCCGCTGCGTCAATCTGTGTACGGCATTTCCGCGATTGTTTGACTTGATAGATGAAGGCACCAGCGGCGAGCTGGACGGCGTCGAGAAACAGAAATACTGGGAAGTGGTGGATCGTTGCTATCTTTGCGACATGTGCTTCATGACCAAATGTCCTTACGTACCGCCACATCCGTGGAACGTGGACTTTCCGCATTTGATGCTGCGCGCCAAAGCGGTCAAATACAAAAAAGGCCAAACCAATTTCCGCGACAAGCTGCTGTCCAGCACCGACCTGATGGGCAAGCTGGCTACCATCCCGGTGGTGGTGCAGACAGTAAACGCCATCAACAAAACGCCCATTGCCCGCAAGCTGATGGACAGCATGCTGGGGATTCATGCCGAGCGCAAACTGCCCGAGTACGACAGCCATAAATTCCGTGCAACTGCCAGGATCAACGAGTCGTTTGCGGTGAAGGATGGCGCCAGGACGCACGGCAAGATTGCAATTTATTCCACCTGTTACGTGAATTACAATGAACCCGGCATCGGTCATGATTTATTGAAAATACTCGAACACAATGAAATTCCGGTGCGTCTGGTAGAGAAAGAGGCCTGTTGCGGGATGCCCAAGCTGGAACTGGGCGATCTGGATGCGGTGGAGCAGCTCAAGAACATGAACATTCCCCATCTGGCAAAATTGGCAAAGGAAGGTTACGCGATACTTACGCCGGTGCCTTCCTGCACGCTTATGTACAAGCAGGAATTACCGCTGATGTTCCCGGATGACGAAGAGGTGAAAGCGGTGGCGGCAGCCATGTCCGACCCGTTTGAATATCTGATGCTGCGCAATCGTGACGGTTTACTCAAGACCGATTTCAAGCAGCCACTGGGGAATGTGTCTTACCATATCCCCTGTCATTTACGGGTGCAGAACATCGGGCAGAAGACCAAAGATTTGCTGCAAATGATTCCCGGCACCCAGGTCAGCGTGGTGGAGCGCTGCTCTGGCCACGACGGTACCTGGGGCATCAAAAGTGAGCATTTCGCCGATTCCATGAAAATTGGTAAACCGGTATTCAAACAGATGGCGGCACCCGATCCTGACTACATCAGCTCCGATTGCGCTATTGCCGGACGTCATATTCAGCAGGGCATGGGCGAAAGCAAAGCGCAGAAGCAGCATCCATTGACACTGATCCGGATTGCCTACGGACTGGGCTGAGGAGCTGCAATCGAACAACCGGGCGCGGCATGCCTCGCCCTTGATGCTATAAAGAACCCATGACCCAAATTACTCGTGACAGCCTGATGACCCTGGAGGCCTACGCCAAAGCGCGGCAGGAATTCCGTACCCGCGTGATGGCGCACAAGAAACATCGAAAAGTCCGGCTGGGTGAAAACGTCACGCTTATTTTCGAGGATGAATTAACCATTCGTTATCAAATTCAGGAAATGCTGCGGGTGGAGAAAATATTCGAGGAAGAAGGCATACTCGACGAACTGCAGACTTACGGGGTGCTGGTACCGGATGGCAGCAACTGGAAAGCCACCATGATGATCGAATACGCCGACCCGGTCGAGCGCGCTGCCAGGCTGGCACAATTGATCGGCATAGAAGACAAGGTGTGGGTGAAAGTGCAAGGCCATGCCGCGGTGTATGCCATTGCCGACGAAGACCTGGAGCGGGAGACAGAGGAAAAAACTTCCTCGGTGCATTTCCTCCGCTTTGAACTCGCTCCGGATATGATCCGGGCGCTGCGTCAAGGGGCCGCCCTGAGCATGGGTATCGAGCATTCCGCTTATCAGGCTTTGGTCGAGCCGGTGGATGCTGCAGTGAGCGACTCGCTGCTCAATGATCTGGTAGCAGTATCATGACAAGAATTCTGTTGCTGCTATGCCTCTTGCCGCTCGCAGTGTATGCCGAGAAGAAGGAACAGACAGGATTCGATAAGGAATTTGATGGCGACAAAACCTGGGTCGAACTGCAGGCGCAATTGCCAGCCTATCCTGAACAGGAGAATCTGCTGTCATTTGATGCCGGTCCTGCCAGCAGAAATCTGCATTACATTGATGCCCCTTCCATTACGGTCGAAGAGGATGGTGTAGTGCGCTACACTCTGGTGATCAAATCACCTGCAGGAGCGATGAACATAAGCTATGAGGCCATGCGCTGTGCGAGCGTGGAAGCGAAAGGGGAAATATTGATATTCAAATTTCACAATACTGAAAGAAGACTCTACGCCATGGGTCGTGATGACAAGACCTGGGCACGGGCACGAGTGTCGAAATGGGAGGAAGTTGAAAATATACCGCAGCATTATGCGCAACGCGCGCTTGCCAGATACTTCTTCTGCCCGGGCAATGCCATTGTAAAGGATGAGGCAGAGGCCATACACGCATTGAAGCGAGGCAGCCATCCGCGCGTGATTCAGTAGCCGACGGCACGCGCTCAACGGAGTGCTTTATTCAGAGACTCCCTAACCTGAAGATGAGTCTCGCCCTAATCTGGCTCCGCTCTTCTCAGAGCAGAACCAGATTATCTCGATGGATCAGCTCCGGTTCGTCGACGTAACCCAGAATACCTTCAATCTCGCTGCTTGCCCGCTGCAGGATTTTCCGGGTTTCTGCAGCACTGTAATTAATCAGCCCACGGGCGATTTCCCGGCCTGCCAGATCAAGGCAAATCACTACCTCGCCACGCTCGAAATCACCACTGACGTTGGTTACGCCTATCGGCAACAGGCTCTTGCCGCCGGTCGTGAGTGCATTTATCGCACCGGCATCCAGCGTGACCTTCCCGCGCATTTGCAAGTGATCGGCGAGCCATTGCTTGCGTGCTGCCAGCGGCATGGTTTCTGCCAGCAGTTGGGTGCCAATGGCTTCTCCCTGGGCAAGACGGATCAGCACTTCAACTTCATGTCCTGATGCGATGACCGTGTGTGCACCGCTGCGTGCGGCACGTTTCGCTGCAATCACCTTGGTCAGCATGCCGCCGCGACCGATGGCGCTACCGGCACCCCCAGCCATTGCTTCCAGCGCGGGATCACCGGCTCTGGCTTCGTCTATCAGTCTGGCTTGCGTATCCTTGCGTGGATCAGCCGTGAATAATCCGGCTTGGTCGGTGAGTATTACCAGGGCATCAGCTTCGATCAGATTGGTTACCAGCGCAGCCAGCGTGTCATTATCACCGAAGCGAATTTCGTCGGTTGCCACCGTGTCATTTTCATTGATGACCGGAATGACTTTCAAGCTCAGCAGCGTGATCAGAGTCGAGCGCGCGTTGAGATAACGCTTGCGGTCGGATAAGTCCTCATGCGTGAGCAGTACCTGCGCAGCCTGTAATTCATGGCTGCGGAAACAGGATTCATAAGCCTGCACCAGGCCCATCTGCCCGACTGCCGCCGCCGCTTGTAATTCATGCAGCGCATGCGGGCGATTTTTCCAGTTCAGGCGTTGCATGCCTTCAGCGATTGCACCGGAAGAAACCAGCACGACTTCCTTGCCCATTTGCTTGTGTCTGGCAATCTGCGCTGCCCAGCGCGATAGCGCGGCATGGTCGAGCCCCTGTCCCTGATTGGTGACGAGACTGCTGCCAACCTTGATGACAATACGCCGGGATTGTTTCAATACTGACTGCATGGCACTATTCCTAAGATGAATCAGTCCTCTGATACGTCAGCATCAGATTTTCCAGCTTCCTGCTCCAGATGCTCCATGATGGCGTAGGTCAGTTCCTTGCAGCCTTCGCTGGTGAGCGCTGAAATGATAAAGCTTTTCCCTTTCCAGCCCAAGCTGCGGATGAATTTCTTGCAAATCTTTTCGCGTTCATCTGCAGGCAGCATGTCGGTTTTGTTGAGCACCAGCCAGCGCGGTTTTTCATAGAGCGACTCGTCGTATTTCTGCAGCTCTTTTACGATGGCTTTGGCCTCGCGCACGGGGTCGATATTCTCATCTAGCGGCGCGATGTCCACTAAATGCAGCAGCAGGCGTGTGCGTGCCAGATGCTTGAGAAAACGGTGCCCCAATCCGGCGCCTTCCGCCGCGCCTTCTATCAGACCGGGGATATCCGCCATCACGAAACTGCGGTTTTGATCCACCCGTACCATACCCAGATTGGGGTGCAGGGTGGTGAAAGGATAATCCGCCACTTTGGGACGGGCAGCGGAGACAGCGCGAATCAGGGTGGACTTGCCCGCGTTGGGCATGCCCAGAAGCCCTACATCTGCCAGCACCTTGAGTTCCAGCTTAAGATCAAATTCCTGTCCCGGTTCGCCAAAGGTGAATTGACGTGGTGCGCGGTTGGTGCTGGATTTGAAGTGCAGATTGCCGATTCCGCCAGCGCCGCCTTTTGCCAGCATGGCTTTTTGTTGATGCTGCTTGAGATCGGCGATGATTTCACCGGTAGCAATATTGGTGATGACCGTACCGACTGGCATACGCAACACGATGTCTTCGGCACCCTTGCCATAACGATCCGAGCCGTGGCCGTTCTCGCCTTTTTTGGCACGATGCAAGCGCGCAAAGCGGTAATCGACCAAGGTGTTGATGTTGCGATCGGCAATGGCAAAAATGCTGCCACCATGCCCGCCGTCGCCGCCGTCCGGCCCGCCTCTTGGAATGAATTTTTCCCGGCGAAAACTGGCTGAGCCGTCGCCACCTTTGCCAGCGAGTACCTGGATTACTGCTTCGTCGATGAATTTCATGAGATGGTTTTTTTCAATTCAGGTGCCACAAACAAAAAAGCCCTATCGTGCTGGACAGGGCTTTTCGTGGTGGGCTGCTTAACTTTAGACCGGTACGATGCTTACCGTTTTGCGCTGTGCCGGGCCTTTTACATAGAAATTTACTTTGCCGGTAATCTTGGCGAACAGCGTGTGATCTTTGCCCATGCCCACGTTGTCGCCAGGATGAATCTGAGTGCCCCGCTGACGTATGATGATGCTGCCTGCAGGAATCAGTTCGCCGCCGTAGCTTTTAACACCCAGGCGTTTGGAATGTGAGTCGCGGCCATTTCTGGAACTGCCGCCTGCTTTTTTATGTGCCATGGTAAGCTCTCCTTATGCCGAAATGCCGGTGATCTGGATCTCGGTGTAATTCTGCCGATGTCCCTGATGCTTCTGGTAATGTTTGCGCCGGCGCATTTTGAAAATACGTACCTTGTCGTGCCGGCCTTGTCCCAGCACAGTCGCCTTGACTGTGGCGCCAAGTACCAGAGGTTTGCCCATAGAGATCTTGTCGCCATCAGCGACCATCAATACTTGGTCAATTACCAGTTCGCTGCCGGTGTCTGCCACTATCTGTTCTATTTTAAGTTTTTCACCGGCTTCAACGCGGTACTGTTTTCCGCCGGTTTTTATGACCGCATACATGTCGGACTCCATATGTTGCTTTTACCAAAGCGCGGATTATACATAGCCGCACCCATCAGGTCAAAGGCTTGTTGCGAATGGGGATTGTGCGGAAAACGCGGAACTATCAGTACTATCAAGCTTGACACGCCAGTGAGGACGTTCCTAACATGGCAGCTTTTTCGCAGGTATTGCCGTGTCGATTGAACATATCAGAAGTCTGATCGCCCAGGACATGAGCGCCGTAGATGGAGTTATCCGTGAGAAGCTCCATTCGCATGTGGTGCTCATTCGCCAGGTAAGCGAGTACATCATCAACAGTGGAGGGAAACGGCTACGGCCTGCGCTGGTAATTCTGGCTGCTGGTGCCTTCAACTATTCGGGCAAACGCCATCATGATCTCGCAGCGGTTGTGGAGTTCATTCATACCGCGACTCTGTTGCACGATGACGTGGTGGACGCATCCGAATTACGACGCAGCAAAGCTACCGCCAACGCGTTGTTCGGTAATGCCGCCAGCGTACTGGTGGGAGATTTTCTTTATTCACGTGCGTTCCAGATGATGGTGGAAGTGGATAATATGCGCGTCATGCAGGTGCTGGCCGATGCCACTAATACGATAGCCGAAGGTGAGGTATTGCAGTTGCTCAACTGTCGTAACCCTGATGTCGATGAGGAAAATTATCTGCGGGTGATCCGCTACAAAACCGCCAAGCTGTTCGAGGCAGCGACCCGGTTGGGGGCGATTCTTGGCAATGCCACAGCGGCAGAAGAAGAGGCGATGGCCGCCTATGGCATGCATCTCGGCACCGCGTTTCAGTTAACCGACGACATGCTGGATTACTCCGGTGATTATCATGACACCGGCAAGAATCTGGGAGACGATCTGGCGGAAGGCAAGCCTACGCTACCGCTGATTTATGCGATGAAGACAGGTTCAAGTGAGCAGGCTGCGATCATCCGCAACGCTATTGAGCAAGGCGGGGAGGGTGGATTCCAGCCGGTTTTGCAGGTTATCCAGCAGACCGGTGCGCTGGACTATGCGCGGCAGCGGGCACAAGCCGAATCCGATATGGCATCTGCGACGATCGCATCGCTGCCAAATTCTAATTACAAAGAATGTTTGTTACAATTGGCCATCTTCGCGGTGGCACGAAATTATTAGGGCGCCTCGATAAACTCGAAATCCCGAAAGCATTTTCCCGGCCGGGACAATCAGAGGGCAGCAGGCAAGTTGCAGAACCGGCCCCTTGTTTTATAGCGGGACCAGTAATCGTTTTCGGGGTGTAGCTCAGCCTGGTAGAGTACTGCGTTCGGGACGCAGGAGTCGG
>JAYUYT010000131.1:0-9338 GCA_043752345.1 Nitrosospira sp. | reverse complement strand
ACTTTCTCAAATTGATCGACGGCTTGTGTCATAAGTAACAGTTCGGCCGCAAACAGTTTTTCGTTAATTTCCGGAAGGAGTTCGTGTCCCTCAAGACTAAATTCTGTCTTGAGCCAAATTGCTCCACTATCAATTGAGGTATCGGCTTCCAGCAGGCTAACAGTAATTCGGTTTGCCCCACTCAGGATTGACCAGATATGAGGCGACCAACCACGGCCCTTCGGTAAATCACTGGCATGCAGAACAAGCGCAGTCCTGTATTTTTTTCGTTCGGCGTCTCGAATCATTTGGTTGCAAGAAACAAGAAAAAGAACATCTCCACCTGGTAACTCAGCTTTGTTATAAAAAAGCGAAGCGGTATGTCCTTTGGAAGACATACCAGCAATCCATGCCTGAAGACTTTTGACGACAGGGTGATCAGGATCGGTGCACAGAATAGAAATTTTCATGTTAACGACCCAATGCTTGACAGAGCCTGTCAACACCCAGTCCATCAACGAGCGAATATGCTTTTTCAGAAAGAGCTTCCAAATGACCTTGGTGATTTAACAAATCAGTAATTGCCCCGCGCATAACAGATGTACTCGCTGTCTCCAGTGAACCGATATATCGGCATGCACCAAACAGATCCAGTGCTTTTGCAATATCAATCTGGTTCTCAGCCAGCGATACAACCAATGCGGGCAAACCCAAGCAGCACCGTTCCCAACTGGCTGACCCACCAGCTCCGATTGCCAAATCAGCCGCAGCCATCAATTCGGCCATACGATCGGTTTGTACATGGCAAGTAAAACCGTGTTGCACACACTCAGATTCGATCTGCTCACGACTAGGATGCTGCGAGCCAATTACCACGTCTACATGCAGCTCTTCGATGCCAAGATTGGCCAAAGCTTCAACGATGCGGCCTGTGTAGTTGCCTGCATCCACGCCACCAAGAAATACCAGCATACGTTTGACTGGCTTTGTGCGTGGCTTGGTCTGTTCATGCAATTGACGGAATTCATCTCGTAGCAAAGCATACTGTGGCCCGAGCAATAACTGGCAATGTGCAGGGACCTTGCCGGTGTAGCGGGTGTCTATATCTGCGTAGAAATTCTGATCCAGCAGAACATCGCAATCGTGCTGTCGGTCGGCAAGATCATCAATGACCAAAATATTCTTGGCTGTTTGTCGGAGTGCTGATTCCCATCTGGCATCCAGTGCATAGTGGTCTACGACCAGCCAATCCCAAGTTTGATCTGACAATACTCGAATGGTGTCTTGCGCATCAGCGTATTGACTGGCACCGAGCCAGTGGGTATGAGCTAATTCGTTTGAAATTACCTCGCTCGAGCCGTTACTGAGTGGCATAAACTCATACTCCTTTGCCGTCAACATATCTCGCAAATGCTCTGGCAGGTGGCGACTAACAAAGCGAATTTGTGCTCCCCGCTGTTTCAACGCGTCTGCCAAGGTTAAGCAGCGCATAAAATGGCCGGTACCGATAGCAATGGAGGAATCAGTACGGATGCAAACGTTCATGCGCCGGTTTTTTCCAGCAAGAACCACGTAATGTCATCCTGCGGAAAATGATTGTCACGATGATAAAGAAAGCCATAGTCGACCAACTTCAAATCAGAGAAACGATCCAGCATTTCTCCCGCAAAATCGCGTTTGAACAGGCGCTCCTTATTGCCACGGTACGGCACTTCGACGGGCGACGGGCTATAGTATTCAGCAACACAGATGTAGCGTTTGCTGGTGTCGTAAAGCAGTTCATATACCTGCGGCAGGCTATCAGGATTGATGTGAATCAGCACGCCCTTGATCAGCACCAGATCGCGGCAATAATCAGGTTGAAACTCAAGAATAGACTGTTGATATATGGTGATCCCACCTTGTTTTCTCAACGCATCGGCCGCCTTGCTATTGATTTCTATCGCAGACAATTCAATAGCGGGCAGCAGCATGCGCAAGGCTGCAAGATTCAGACCGATATTTGCACCAAACTCAATAGCGGTACGCACTGATTGGGTCCGTTGCAGCACACGACTAAATAATGACAGATTTGCGGCGATCAATGGCATGCCTTGATTGCGATCGGTATATTGGTTGCCGAACTCGCCAGCCCAAAAGCCTTCCTGTTCTGTTTTAAATTGACTACTCATGTTTTGGTGTCCGTAAATAGTTTGAGAAAATGCTTAACGAGTTCTCACTCAATGGTGACCAAGTAACCAGCCATTGATTCGGCGCGGATCCAGTCTTCCTCGGTGTCAATATCCTGTACACGCCAACGTGGGATGATCACCGTTGTCGAATTGGAATCAAAGATGCGAGCATGATCTATCCACGCCTGGGGTCGCCCCCAATAAAACTGTCCGGCATCGTGCAGCACCTCGGGCAAATCCTGAGAGCGGGTATTGAAATATTCGGGGAAGAGCATTTTCAGCCCGCCTTCTGCATTCTTTTGAAAAGACCTGAAGATGGGGAAAGCAAAAGTCGTCGCAGAAAACACATATTGCCAATTGCCCGCTTCCAGAATGGCTAGTCCTTGTTTAAGGTCTGCCTGGCGAATAAACGGTGTGGTTGCGTAGATGCAGCAGACCGCAGATAGCTTTGTTTCCTGATTACATAAATACTCAATTGCATGGGCAATCACTTCGGTCGCGCCAGTATGATCATCTGCAAGTTCCTTCGGTCGCAGGAACGGCACTTCGGCGCCGAAGTCACGTGCAATTCGTGAAATTTCCTCATCATCCGTTGAAACGATTACACGTTCGAATAGGCCGCTCTGTAAGGCGCAATGGATGGAATGAGCGATCATCGGCTTGCCCGCAAACTCGCGAATATTCTTGCGAGGAATGCGCTTGCTGCCTCCGCGCGCCGGAATAATTGCTATGCGCACAGAACCTCCCTCAAAGCGATTACTACCTGGTCCTGCTCTTGCTCCGTCAATGTGGGGTATAGCGGCAGGGTAATGGCCTCATTGCCATGCGCTTCCGCTTCCGGATATTGCCCCTGTTTGAAACCGAGTTCGCGGTAATAGGGTTGCAGATGTACCGGCATGTAGTGCACATTAACGCCTAGGCCGCGCTGCCATAGCTCATCGAAAACCTGCCGCCGGGTCTTGGTAAATTCACTACGCTTCAATCGCACCACGTATAAATGGAATGCTGACCGGTTCTCGGTCTGGATGGTTGGCAATTGCAGCGGCAATCCTTTCAGCGCGTAATGGTAACGTTGGGCCAGTGCATTGCGGCGTTCAATATAGCTGTCTAGTCGTTGCAGTTGACTTATGCCCAGTGCAGCCTGGATATCAGTCATGCGATAGTTGTAGCCAAGCATCTGCTGTTCGTAGTACCAGGAGGCGGGCGGGAGATCATTCTCCAGTTTATGATCTTGATTCAGAAAGCGGGCTGCGTCGCGTGTGATGCCGTGACTGCGCAACATGGTCATGCGCCGGGCCAACTCACCATCATTGGTAAGTACCATGCCGCCTTCGCCGGTGGTGATAATCTTGACCGGATGAAAACTGAATACGGTGACATCAGACCAACGGCAACTGCCGACCGGTTCGCCATTCCTTGCGGCGCCAATGGCATGGGAAGCATCTTCCAGCACACGGAAGCCATATTCCTGCGCCAATTCCCAGATAGCCTTCTGCTCGGCAGGCTGACCGGCAAAATGCACGGGAACCACAATCTTGGGTAGCCGATTTTCTTTTTTGGCCTGAACAAGCTTCTCTTCTAGCCTAGGAATACTCAGGTCCCAGGTGAGCGGGTCAATGTCGACAAAACTCACTTCCGCACCGCAGTAGCGGCCACAGTTGGCCGAGGCAACGAAACTGTTGGGCACAGTCCAAAGCAGGTCACCGGGTCCTAGCTCAAGTGCCAGGCACGCGATGTGCAGAGCCGAGGTGGCACTGTTTACCGCGATAGCGTGTCTGGCATCTACCCTGGTAGCTACAGCCTGTTCAAAGGCGGGGACTGCTGGGCCTTGGGTAAGATAGTCTGAGCGCAGGACTTCCACTACCGCATCGATATCGGCCTGATTAATGTCCTGACGACCGTAGGGGATCATGATTAATAGGCTTTATCTAGTTCCTGTAGTTGCGCTAAGCTCAGAAAATGGGAGTTGGTGCCGGAACTGTATTCGAAGTCTGTTGCCACTGGCCTGCCTGTTTCACCGCTAGCGTTGATTTTGTAGTCGCATTCATCAATGAAGGTGATGGCAGGGCAGATCACATAATGGCCAGTAAATTCCAGTGTCTGATGCGCATTATCCACCGGGCACATGATCTCATGCAGTTTTTCGCCGGGGCGGATGCCGATGATCTTGACGGTGAGATCCGGCGCCATGGCGGCGGCGAGGTCGGTCATGCGTGCAGAAGGAATTTTTGGCACAAAGATTTCGCCGCCATGCATGCGCTCAAAACTTTTTAATACCAGATCGACACCTTCCTGTAGCGTAATCCAGAAGCGCGTCATGCGCGCATCGGTAATCGGCAGTTCAGTTGCCCCCTCTGCGATCAGCTTCTTGAAAAAAGGAATTACTGAGCCGCGTGAACCTACCACATTGCCATAGCGTACTACGCTGAAGCGGGTCTGATGACCGCCAGCGATATTGTTGGCCGCGACGAATAGTTTGTCGGAAACCAGTTTGGTTGCACCGTAGAGATTGATAGGATTTGCCGCTTTGTCGGTGGAAAGTGCGATGACTCTTTCGATATTGTTTTCCAGCGCGGCATTGATCACATTTTCGGCGCCATGGATGTTCGTTTTGACGCACTCCATCGGGTTGTATTCCGCCGCTGGTACCTGTTTCAGTGCGGCCGCATGCACCACGAAATCCACACCCCGCATCGCCTGGACCAGCCGCTGTCCATCGCGCACATCGCCGAGAAAGTAGCGCATGGCAGGCGTATCAAACTCCTGCTGCATTTCGAATTGCTTGAGTTCGTCGCGGGAAAAAACGATGACGCGGCGCGGATTATAGCGATCCAGGATAGTCCTGATAAACTTTTTGCCAAATGAACCGGTGCCGCCGGTGATCAATATTGATTTATCGTTGAACATAGTCGTTATCCATAAATTATTGCGTAATATTCTTGCTGTCCTGTGGCGCAGCAGGAAGGATTGAACTCAGCCACTCTCACCACTCACCACTCACCACTTACAACTAAGCGGTGCGCTCCGGATGTATCTGCATCTGATACCAGAGCAGGCTGCCGAGTATCAGCCGGTCGTTGGGTTGCAGGTTCTGGAATTCCATGCCGTACTCGTGATGCATTGCGCCATGCTCGTCCGGTACGCTCTTCGAGCTGCGCACTTGGGCGTGCAGTTCGAGTGACACCGGCACCGCGTGCAGCTCGAACTGCGTGGCGAGCCGTACCGGGGGTTCGTTTATGAGCGGTTCGGTGGTGCCAACGCGGGCTCCGGTCATGCCGACGTCCAGAATATCTCCGGTTACGTCCGCCTTGCCATCGGTGGTAATGGTGGTCGGGAGGCGCACACCATGGCGAAACGAACTGCGTACTTCCACTGTTTCCACTTTTCTTGGGAAACTGAGGTGCAGGTAGGTAAACGGGGAATGCTCAATCTTGAGTACGGTGGTGCTGAAGGCGAATGCGGCTTTGCCGGTGAACGCCCGCAGCAGCACCTGTTCATTGTTCTTTATCAGCCCGGCATGGATCGTTTGCGGCGATAGCGAGACGAGCAGGCTGATGCCTTCGGACCAGCCGACTATTTTCGCAAGCAGACGCCGGCTTTTTGTCTCACGGCTGTGGGAGGTCTCGATTGGAATTCTGTCGCCAACCTTGAGGTGCATTTCCGCAAATGTGGTGGGGGATAAGATCGCATGTGATGCCGGCGCACTGGCTGAGTGTGCTGCGGTGGCAACATCGGGTTGAGGAGAGGAGGCTTCCATCGGGTTCTGTTCGGCCAAGAAGGGGATTGCTTTAACCAACCCCGGATCAATCCGGTGCCGTGAGTACCCGGTTTCTCCCGGCTTGCTTCGCCCGGTACATGGCTGCGTCGGCACGGCTGATCGCCGCGTTCTGCTGTTCGTGGCGTGCGCGCAAGGCGATGCCCGCACTGAAAGTAATCAGCAGAGGTTGATTGGCATGTAAACACGGGCTGATCGCCAGGTTATGCTGCAACCGGCTAATTATCGCCACTCCGGCTTCGATTCCGGTATCTGGCAATAGCACGACAAATTCTTCGCCGCCAAAGCGGGCGATGATGTCGCTGGGACGCAGCGTTTCCCTGGCTCGGGTGACAAGATGCAGCAGCACACTGTCGCCGGCCTGGTGGCCGTGAATGTCGTTTACTTGCTTGAAATCATCCAGATCGAGCATGGCCACGCACAATGGCGAGTCGTGCCGGTCAGCGCGTGCCGCTTCGCGCGCAAAAGCTTCGTCCAACCCGCTCCGATTCAGCGCGCCAGTCAGCGGATCAGCATGCACCAGTCCGCGCAGTTGTTCCAGTTCGGTTTTCAGGGCTTCGAGTTTCTGCTCCGCCCGGTTTACCTGCTCGCGTGCTGTCTGCACTTCATTGTGGGAATGCAGCGCGCGAGTCTCCAGCAATGCTTCGTCGAGCAGGTGTATGATTTCGTCGACGTTGTTGGTCTGCCGGATCTGCTGCGCGTAGCGCTCGATCTGCCGGTGATAGTTGCTGGGATCATCATCAACCATTATGTCTCTCTTTTCCTGCGGCAGTGGTTTGACTAGCCACAGTGGTTTCTTTTCCTTGGTAGCATGCACTCTGTTTTTCTCCCGCAGGATATAAAAAACCGGCAAACTGTCCTGGATTCGGAGAAACCAGGATTCCGTGGATTGCGGCTAAAGGAGAACCTAATCCAGAACAGTTTGCCGTGAACCTACGTTAACAGAGTGGCTGCCAGGCGATACGTTGAATAAGCGCAGAATATACCCATAATTCGCTGAAATGGTCTCAAAATCCAGATTTCGTCACAATGCCTCGTTGCTCACAGAAAATGCATTCTTACATATCGGTCATATGCCGCGTCTACATTTTTTGTTCCCGCCTTGTCTTGTTTAGAACTTTGAATTTTTAGAGGCGCCCTAAAATGTGGCAGTTTCTGGCGGGATGCGATGCGTGCGAGATTACTCTGCAGCCAGCACCCGGTTCTTGCCGGTCTGTTTGGCAACATACAGCGCTTTGTCTGCCCGCGCCACTACGGCGTCTTGAGTTTCTCCGGAAATGCGTTGGGCGACCCCGGCGCTGAAGGTCATCAGCAGGCGCTCGTTGTTGTGCAGAAAGAACTTTTTAGTGAGATTGCGCTGTAGTCTGGTCATCACCGCCACGGCTTCATCCATCCCGGTTTCTGGCAGCAGGATTACGAACTCTTCACCACCAAAACGCGCGACGATATCGGTAGGGCGTATCGTCTCGTCGACCATTCTTGCCAGATATTTCAGGGCATCATCCCCAGTCTGGTGGCCATGGTTGTCGTTGATTTGTTTGAAATCATCAATATCGAGTATTGCCAGGCAAAGTAGTGATTCTTGTCGGTCCGCCCGTGCCGCCTCACGTTCGAAGGCGTCTTCCAGGCCGCGCCGATTCAGGGTCCCTGTCAGTTGATCTTCCTGTACTTTTTCGCTTAGCTGCTCCAATTCCGCTTCAAGCTGCTTGATTTTTTCCTGGGCGGCCTCGACGGCCTTGCGTGCCATTAACAAGTCATCGCGCGAGCGCAGCGCGTTAGTCTGCACAGTCCGGGTTTCGCGCATCACTTCGGCAATCAGTTGCAGCAGCTCGCCGATATCTTCGGTCTTGCCGATTTTCTGTGAATACTGCTCAAGCTTGTTATGGTACTCGCCGGTGGTTTCGGATATATCTCCGACACGGTCGATGAAGCGGGCGACCATATCCTTTACCGTTGCCTTGGCTTCGCTGATGCTGTGCTTGAGTACGCCCTGCTTGAATACTACTTCTTTCAGACCGCGTTCAGCTTGATCGATGACTTGCAAATCGAGCGGATTAGCGATGATTTCCTGCAGCACGGCTATCTGGCCATGCAACCACTGGTCGTCCTCCAGCAGTTCGCTGATATTCTTCAGCAGCAGGCTAAGAAGTCTCAGGAGTCCTTGCTGTATCTTGACACCATCTCCTCCATGCAGTTTCAGTTTGGAGCAGAGCTGCTTGAGGTCGGTGGAGAGCCGGGTCAATTCCCAGCGGTTATCAATGGCGCGAATCTGCAGTGCCAGCGTCCGGGTTTCATCGGCCAGTGCGGGAGCATGCTCCAATTGCGGAATCAGCGCATCCTCCAGTATTTGCACCAGGAATTTCTGCAGTTGCGCGGGAACATCATTGGCGGCACCGGCTGGAGCAGGAGATTGAATCTGGGGGGCCGGGGATGCAGCTACGCCGGAGGTGGGGCGCGTCGGTTGCGTTGCGGGGGTATCTGCAACATTGTCAACCAAGGGTATATCAGATTGTTTGCCGGAGGAGGCAGTGGGATCCGACCAGGATTTAAGCAGATTCTGCAGCTTGGCATTCAATTCTGCCGGATCCGCTGCGAATCTAACCAGTACTCGTTCCAGGCCTTCCTTTTTTTTTGACGGAGTCAAGCCACTATGTCTGGCTTCCAACTGTTTGAGTAATTCCTTGATCAGATTTCCCCACGGCAACGTAGCAGTAAGCGGGGACGCTACATCTTGTGCAGTGGTCAGGGTTTGCTCGCCACTCTGACCGGTATCGGAGTGGGCATCAGCAGTAGTTCCGGCAATTTCATGATAAAGCCTTTGATAGTTGTCGGGAGTAGGCGCCGCTCGGCTGGCGGCCAGACGCCGTAACGTCTCCTTGGCGATAGCGGTGGGGTTGGAGATATCTGTCATAGATGAGCGTCAGTTCAGTGGTTCCTTAATCCACCAGTTTATTTTTGATGGCATAGCGAGTCAGGTCAGAGTTATTTCTGAGGTCAAGTTTCTCCAGCAGGCGCGCCCGGTAAACACTGATGGTCTTGGGGCTTAAAGACAGTTCCTCGGAGATGACAGAAAGGGATTTTCCCGATGCGATCAGACGCAGTGTCTGAAACTCTCGATCCGACAGCATTTCATGCAAGGGTTGCTCGGTATCACCGCCCAGCGAATTGGCCAATTCCTCGGCCAAGGCAGCGCTGATGTACTTTCTGCCGACAGCTACCTGGCGGATTGCGGTGACAAGTTGCACTGGTGCGCTCTGTTTGTTCAGGTAGCCGGAAGCGCCAGCTTTCAGCGCACGTACCGCAAACTCATGCTCGGTGTGCATGCTCAGCATCAGTACCGCCAGTCTGGGGTGCGTTTTTTTAATCTGACTCAGGACTTCGATGCCGTTACGGTCGGGCAACGAGATATCCAG
>JAYUYT010000130.1:0-9346 GCA_043752345.1 Nitrosospira sp. | reverse complement strand
TGCCGACGTTGGGGCGCCCGATGATGGCGATGTAGCCGGTGCGATAGTTGAGATTGGCTGTCATCTTGTGAAGTGTTCAATGGAGGACGTGAGGCCTGTCAGCAGAAAAGCTGGAGATCTATGTTTTTGGTATTCTTCAACCACGTGATTGTGCCTGCTCATATGCTTGCTTCGCTGCTCCCTGTTCGGCACTGCGGCGGCTGGCGCCCTCGCCAATCGTACGAATATCGAGTTTGCTAATAATGCATTCCACCAGGAATTGCTGCTGATGGGCTTCGCCGCTGGTGGTGACAACGGAGTATTGCGGCAGCCCCAGCTTGCGGCTTTGCAAGTATTCCTGCAACAGGGTCTTGGGATCCTTGTCCAGAGCCTGTAGGTTCAACTGCTGCAGCAGCGGCATAAAAAGAGTGGCCACAACTTTCTCGGCCTGTGCAAATCCCCCATCCAGATAAACCGCACCCAGCATCGCCTCCAGTGTATCCGCGAGAATTGACGGGCGGCGATGTCCACCACTTTTAAGCTCCCCTTCACCCAGCTTTATCTGTCCCCCCAAATTAAGTGTTTGCGCCACCTCAAACAGTGCCTGTTGATTGACTAGGCTGGCCCGAAATCGAGACAGTTCGCCCTCTGGAAGATTGGGGAAATGCCGAAAGATCAACCCGGCAATCGCGCAATTGAGAACACTATCGCCGAGAAATTCGAGCCGTTCATTGTGCGGGGAGCTATGGCTGCGGTGAGTCAGTGCTTGGCGCAACAATTCCGGCTGATTGAATGTGTAGTTGATTTTCCGGCAAAGTGTGGCGCTGTCCATTTTCCAATAAGTCCAAATGCTATTTGTGCCCTGGCAAGCAGGCTACTCGATGGATAGCCCGACTCGTTTGAAGTCGCTGAAGTTCCACCAGATCATGAATGCCTTGCCGACGATATTGCGTTCCGGGACGAATCCCCAATAGCGACTGTCGCTGCTGCTGTCGCGATTATCTCCCATCGTGAAATAGTGCCCGGCGGGTACCGAGCAGGTAAATTCGGAGTGCTGATAGGTGCAATTTTCCTGGAATGGGAACTGGCGCACTCCGGAAAGCTGCAAGCCGGGCACCTCTGGATTGATAATAATGTCATGACCACGTTCATTCAGGGACTCTATAAATCTCTGATTGTACACATAGCTTAGTCCAGATTCGATATAGGTATATTCACCCACCGGTTCCATTTTTACCGGGGTGTCATTCACGATCAACTGTTTATTGCGGTAAGTGATGGAGTCACCCGGCAGGCCAACTATGCGTTTGATGTAATCCATGGACGGATTCTCCGGGTAGCGGAATACCATTACTTCACCGCGCTTGGGTTCGTTCACATCCATCACCTTGAGATTGATGACTGGCAGCCTGACGCCGTAGGTATATTTGTTCACTAGAATAAAATCTCCCACCAGCAGGGTCGGAATCATCGAGCCGGACGGAATCTTGAAAGGTTCCACCAGAAAGGAACGCAGACCGAACACGATCAGGATTACCGGGAAAAAACTTTTAGGATACTCTATCCACCATGGTTCGCGCGTATCCGGCGCACGCTTGCGGCGCAGCATGAAGTGATCAAGCAGCCAAATGCCGCCGGTGACAACCAGCAGAATCAGCATGATGAGGGGAAAATTCATTCTGTACCCTTCGGATGAATAAGGTCCGGTGTCTAATAAATAATGGCAGTGTTCTTAACTGCCGGGTATTCGCTATACTATTTGTCGCTCGTCTGCAAAATAGCCAGAAATGCTTCCTGCGGAATTTCCACATTGCCTACCTGTTTCATCCGTTTTTTCCCCGCTTTCTGTTTTTCCAGCAGTTTGCGTTTGCGGCTGATATCGCCACCATAGCACTTGGCAAGTACATTTTTACGCAACGCCTTGATGCTTTCTCGAGCGATGATATGTGCACCGATAGCGGCCTGCACTGCAATATCGAACATTTGTCGCGGAATCAATTCACGCATTTTCTGCGCCAGCGCCCGCCCGCGGTACTGGCTGTTAGTACGGTGCACGATCAGCGATAATGCGTCCACTTTTTCACTATTAATGAGTATATCCAGCTTTACCAGATCGGAAGCGCGAAATTCCTTGAATTCGTAATCCAACGAAGCATAGCCGCGACTGGTAGATTTGAGTTTATCAAAAAAATCCATGACGACTTCATTGAGCGGCATTTCATAAGTAAGCATCACCTGCCTACCCAAGTATTGTATATTTTTCTGTACTCCGCGCTTGCTGATGCAGAGCGTAATAACCGAGCCAACATATTCCTGCGGAACCAGTATGGTAGCGGTAATGATTGGTTCACGGATCTCTTCTATCTTGGAAGGATCGGGCATTCTTGACGGGTTCTCGATTTCGATCACGGTGCCATCGCGCATCATTATCTGATATACCACCGTCGGCGCAGTAGTGATGAGATCCATGTCGTATTCCCGTTCCAGTCGCTCTTGCACGATATCGAGATGCAACAAGCCGAGAAAACCGCAACGGAAACCAAAACCCAGCGCCTGGGATGTCTCTGGCTCGTAGTGCAATGAGGAATCATTGAGTTTCAGTTTTTCCAGCGCGTCACGCAAAGCATCGTACTGGTTGGACTCAATCGGGTAAAGTCCGGCAAAAACCTGTGGTTTTATTTCTTTGAAACCAAGCAGCGGCTGAGTAGCAGGACGATCTACCAGAGTCACGGTATCACCCACCTTGGCGGATTTCAGTTCCTTGATGCCGGAAATAATGAAACCAACTTCACCTGCACTTAACGATTCCCGGGGTTGGGACTTGGGCGTAAACACACCGACTTGTTCGCACAGGTGGACGGCTTTGCTGGCCATGAGCAGGATTTTATCTTTTGGTTTGAGCATCCCATCCACCACTCGCACCAGCATTACCACACCGACATAATTGTCAAACCACGAATCGATGATAAGTGCTTTTAGCGGAGCAGCAGGATCTCCCTTTGGTGCGGGGATACGTGTAATCACCGCTTCCAGGATGTCCTGTACCCCCACGCCAGTCTTGGCGCTGGCACGCAGCGCATCTTGAGCATCTATTCCGATAATATCTTCTATTTCTGCAATCACGCGCTCCGGTTCGGCTGCGGGTAGATCAATCTTATTCAGTACCGGTACCACTTCCACACCTTGCTCAATGGCGGTATAGCAATTGGCCACAGTCTGGGCTTCCACACCTTGCGAGGCGTCTACCACCAGCAATGCACCTTCACAAGCTGCCAGTGAGCGCGACACTTCGTAAGAGAAATCGACGTGACCAGGGGTATCTATCAGATTCAGCAAATAGGTATTACCATCGCGTGCCATATATTTCAGCGCAGCAGTCTGTGCCTTGATGGTAATGCCACGTTCCCGTTCCAGATCCATAGAATCCAGTACCTGCGCTCCCATTTCCCGCTCCGATAGGCCGCCACATAGCTGGATGATGCGATCTGCCAAAGTAGATTTGCCGTGATCGATATGGGCAATAATGGAAAAATTACGGATGTATTGCATCAAGGGTCAGAAGCCGGTAAACAGGAAAGTGGTGGTCGAGATCTGCACTAGGGAAACTAAAAAAGGGCACCTGCTGTGCCCTTTTGAAAGCTTCTGGCTTGATCCCGCAAGTATTGCCAAAATTCAGCGTTTACTCAAGAAGTGCGCATTCTAGCGAATTCTGGCGAAATAAGCATCTAGCGCAATAGGATCGAGGTGGTAATGACAGATTTCTTCCCCGTTTGCCACCAACACTGGGACCCGCTCGCCGTAACGTGTCGCCAGCGTGGCATCGCTATCTACATCTACCACTTCGAGTCGGAAGGAGGGGGGTGCTTGCAACTCATGTAGCCTGGCAACCATGTCCTGGCATAGATGGCAGTGTTCACGGCCATACACAACCAGGACGACAGACCCCGGCATGGCCGGCTTACTTATTGTCATTGTCATTGAGCTTCATGGTAATGAAGGTGGCGGTACCGCCACGCCGCACCAACAGCGCAATGTTGCGCCCTTTCTCAATTTTCCCGAGTAGCTGGTTGAATTGTTCAACAGTTTTCACGCCCTGATTATTAATGCTGAGAATCACATCACCCGGGCGTATGCCGGCACGGCTGGCGGTACCCGGTTGCATATCTTCCACCAGCAGACCATTGTCTATTTCCAGTTGTTTCTTCTGCTCAGTATTAAGTTCACTGAGCGCAAGCCCAATGCGGTTGAATGTTTCGGGTGCTTTACTGCCCCGTTTGCCAGTGCGCCCGGCAGCTTTCTCATCAGCTGGAATCTCGTCCACCATCACGGTCATTTCCCTGGTGGAACCGTTGCGCCACAACTGTACCGGCACCTTGGATCCTGGTTTGGTGGCACCTACAATGCGTGGCAGGTCACTGGAGGTGGCTATGGTTTTGCCATCGAATTTCAGGATCACGTCTCTTGCTTCTATCCCTGCTTTCTCCGCTGGGCCATCTTTCTGCACCGCGGCCACCAGCGCGCCACCGGGTTTGGTCAGGCCGAACGATTCGGCCAGTTCTTTGGTCACTTCCTGAATCATTACACCGATCCTGCCACGACTTACCTTGCCACCGACGATTAGCTGGTTGGAGATTTCGGTGGCCACATCGATAGGAATGGCAAACGACAATCCCATAAAACTACCAGTACGGCTGTAAATCTGTGAATTGATGCCGACTACTTCACCCCTCATGTTAAACAACGGCCCACCGGAATTTCCGGGATTGATGGCCACATCCGTCTGGATGAAAGGCACAAAGTTTTCCTGCGGCAGTGAACGTCCTTTAGCGCTGACGATACCGGCAGTCACACTGTTATCAAAACCAAAGGGTGAGCCTATCGCCACCACCCATTCGCCAACCCTGAGTTTATTAGGATCACCCTGAGTCACTTTGGGTAGACCAGTAGCCTCAATCTTGAGAAGGGCGATATCGGTCCTGCGGTCGGCACCGATTACTTTGGCGCGGAATTCGCGCTTGTCTGTCAGTTTTACAGTAATTTCATCAGCGGATTCAATTACATGTGTGTTGGTCAGGATGTAGCCATCCGCACTGATAATAAACCCGGAGCCCAGTGATCTGGATTCGAATTCCCGAGGAGCAGTGTTGGGCGGCATGTAGCGGCGGAAGAATTCAAAGAATGGATCATCCTCCGGAATATTCGGAGTTCCCGGAAAAGCCCGGCTGGTGAGGGTATTTTGAGTTTGGACGGTGCTGATATTCACCACCGCAGCACCTTGCTTCTCAACCAGATCAGTAAAATCAGGCAATTCCCTGGTTTGCGCGGAGACGACCGAGGACAGCCCGAACAGTATCACCAGAATAAGTTTGTGCATCATTTGACTTTGTAGTTGATTACCGAGTTACCGATTTGTATCACCGCTGCTGGCGGGACTTCACCCACTGTTGTCACCATGGCGTCCGCCACTGTGCGGGTATAGATATTGATCGCACCATAGCCAGGCGCGAGTCCTTGAACCGGTGGCGAAGAGCCTTTCTCCATGGGTTCAATGAACACCGACACCGCAGCAAGACCATCTGACAGCGCGATGTGACCAACCGGTGTTGATTTTCCTGAAAGGTTGCGCCTCATTTCCATGACTTTCCTGAATCCGGCAGGAGGGTTGTTAATTTGCCAGCCGAGTTTGCCACTTTCTATGGTGGAAGACACCAAGTTGGTAGTGCGCCACTCGCCAATTTTCGCGGAATATTTTGGTTTCAACATTTCCTTATCTATCGTGCCACCAATCTTTAACTGGGTAAAAACAAACTGCTCCACCACACGCCCTTTGTCGATTACCGCGGCTTTAAGCAACAGGCCGGTGTGGCTATCTACCCACAGTTTATGGCCATAGCGCATGTCATCCCTGGGTTCCAGCACAATTACCTGGCAGTCATAATCGCTGATGCGCTCCGGCTCACCTTTGCTAACAATGTAATTGTCATTGAGGTTGCTTACCGGTTCAGGCAGAAGTGCAGGGAAAGCCTTTCGCAGCCAGCGTTTCTCGGTCACAATGGTCTTGCTTTCCGGTAAGTAGCATCGCATTTCATCATTATTGCGGATGATCTCGCGCGGTGAGCCATCCAGTACTTCTATTTTTTCATGCTCGCCGTCCTGATCCAGCATATGGATGATGCGAGACGTCTCAATATGGTTGCCGGAAGAATATATGAAGGTGCCGACGTAGTTATGCTGACGGGGAGCAGCAGCTATTTTTTGTAGCAAGCTTAATACTTCGATGGATGGTTCAGATGTACTTTGCGCGAATATGGGCTGTACCGCGCCGGATAGCAGCAGCAAAGCAACCAGTGCAGCCCTTGTCATCGGGCGGGTCTTTCCCGCGATTCCGCAACTGTGCGTAAGTAGGGTGCTACGCCATACATCGCCGGAGTGGCTGAGAATTCACGATGCGCTAGCAGATAGTCATTAATCTGAGCGGGAGCTGGAACCGAGACGTGAGCAGAAGTGGCGACGGGAGTTGCTTGTATGGCTGGCTGAAAGGCTGATTTATTGCTGGCAAGATTCTCTTGCGGATGATCCATGCTTTGCAGGCCCATCCACCCCACCACGGCTACTGCCGCTACCGAGGCTGCCGCCGAAAGAGCGAATACTTTGATCCTGTTTCCTGCCATCGGTTGTGGCGCGAGTATAGTCGGTTCTGCGGCCAGCCTTGCACTGACGCGCTGGGTAATATCAACCGACGCTGTCGATTGTCGCATGGCATCGCCGATCAAATGATAAGTTGCCCACTCGTCGCGTAATCCGTCTGTTTTATTGAGTTGTGCGATCATGCCAGCGACATCTTCAGAGTCCAGTTCGCCATCCATCAACGCCGATATTTTGCTTTTCATGCTACCACCTCTTGTCTTTACCGGTACCCAGCATGGGCCGTAATTTTTCTGCTATCGCTTCACGAGCGCGAAATATTCGCGATCGCACCGTGCCGATGGGACAGTTCATGATGCTTGCGATTTCTTCATAACTCAGTCCCTCGATTTCTCTCAGGGTAATTGCCGTGCGTAATTCTTCAGGCAATTCCTGCAAAGTCTGATTCACCATCTGGGCAATCTGCTTACTCATCAACTCGCTTTCAGGCGTGTTCATTTCTCGCAACTGACTGCCTTCCTCGAAATTTTCGGCGTCTTCGGCGTCAAATCCGTTGCTGGTAGTAGGCGCCCGCCGTCCTTGAGTTACCAGGAAGTTTTTTGCGGTGTTAATGCCGATCCGGTACAACCAGGTATAAAACGCACTCTCACCCCGGAACGACGGTAATGCCCGATAAGCCTTGATGAATGCCTCTTGGGTAACATCATCTACTTCGGCGGAATCGCGAATGAACTGCGACAACAACCGTGCCAGTCTGCGTTGGTACTTGATCACTAGTAGATCGAAGGCTTGTTTGTCCCCACGCTGGACACGTTCCACCAGTTGCTGATCAATTTCCCGGTCACCCATGCCGCCTGTTCCCTGAATATTGTAATTTATACTTGTGACTGCCGTTGCATCATGAGACAGAGGATCAAGTATACCCGCTCAGGGGCTCATCCGGGAACTGTACGCGGTTTATCACGCATAGCCTGAACCAAGAGACAACGGATGACCCAGATTAGTTCACTCGATAATGTGGTTATTCTAAAAAATCAGGATGAAAATACCAAGTCTGTTATGCTTTTCGTTTGACGGTGAGTCAAATTAACCCGGACCAGAATGCCTCAGCTTGATTTCGATACGCTTATTATTGGCAGTGGTCTTGCCGGCCTTACGTTGGCACTCAATTTGGCGCAAAGCAGCAAGGTTTGTCTTGTCACCAAGCGAGCTCTGCTTGACAGTGCTAGCGGTTGGGCCCAAGGCGGTATCGCCGCAGCGCTATCGCAGGAAGATTCACCCGATGCGCATATTCGTGACACTCTTGCCGCAGGTGCAGGATTGTGTGATGAGGCGGTCACCCGCTATGTAGTGGAGAACGGTCCGCAAACTATTCAATGGCTGATCACCCAGGGAGTGCCTTTCACCCGCGATCAGAACAACACAACCGGTTATCACCTGACACGGGAGGGGGGCCATAGCGTGCGCCGGGTAATACACGCGGCCGATACTACCGGGCAGGCAGTGCAGCTGACGCTAGGCGAGAAAGTTCGTACTCATCCAAATATTACTGTGCTTGAGCGCCATATCGCGATTGATCTCATCACCAGTGCGAAACTGGGGCACGCTGACAAAAATGACAATCGTTGCTACGGTGCTTATGTGTTGGACAGCACGGCAGGCAGGGTCGATACCATCGCCGCGCACAATACGGTGCTGGCGACTGGCGGTGCCGGCAAGGTTTATCTCTACACCACCAATCCTGATACGGCTACCGGCGATGGTATCGCCATGGGCTGGCGCGCAGGTTGTCGCATCGCCAATATGGAATTCATCCAGTTCCATCCTACCTGCCTTTATCACCCTCATGCCAAATCGTTTCTGATTTCCGAGGCGGTACGCGGGGAAGGTGGTTTGCTGAAACTCCCTGATGGTTCGCGTTTCATGCCCTGGCACGATGCACGCGCGGAGCTTGCACCGCGCGATATTGTTGCCCGTGCCATCGATTTTGAAATGAAAAAACGCGGCCTGGATTGCGTTTATCTGGATATTTCCCACAAGCCTGCTAGTTTCTTGCAGGAGCATTTCCCTAACATTTACGCCCGTTGCCTGGAGCTGGGCATCGATATAAGCAAACAACCGATCCCGGTAGTGCCCGCTGCTCACTATACCTGCGGTGGTATCGTCACCGACTGGAACGGCAAGACTGATCTGAACAACCTCTATGCCATCGGTGAAACTGCCCATACTGGGTTGCACGGGGCTAATCGTCTGGCGAGCAATTCGCTGCTGGAGTGCCTGGTGTTCGGGCGAGCGGCCGCCACCGACATCTTGCGACTAGCGTCTGCGCCTGCTGTGCAACTGCCGCAATGGGATGAAAGCCGCGTTACCGATGCCGATGAGGAAATCGTTATCTCGCATAACTGGGATGAATTGCGGCGTTTCATGTGGGACTATGTAGGTATAGTTCGTACCAACAAACGCCTGCAACGCGCCCAGCATCGCATCAAGCTGTTGCACGAAGAAATCAGCGAGTATTATGCCAATTTCCGTGTGACCAGCGATCTGCTGGAACTGCGTAACCTGGTGGATAGTGCCGATCTAATCGTACAAAGCGCCATGCTGCGCCACGAGAGCCGCGGCCTGCACTTTAGCCGGGATTATCCAGATCTCCTGCCGCAAGCGCGGAATACGGTATTGAAACGCTGATATCAATCAGGGTCTTTCCACTTCCAGCGTAACA
>JAYUYT010000129.1:0-21226 GCA_043752345.1 Nitrosospira sp. | reverse complement strand
ACGCATTCTTGACCCCCAGTTTGAGTCCCTGAAATGACGGTTCAAAGTGGCGCCATTACGCCGGAAATCAGTGGCGCCTTAATGCCGAAAGGTGACAGGTGTCGAGCGGGAAGATGCAATAGGCTGATAGCACAACACGATCGACCAAGATACTTACATTAAATTCAATTGGATAGTAGAGTATCTGCAAGGAAAGAACGAGGAGTGGATCCCTAATCTGACTGCATGTGTCACGAGATTGTAACATTTCCATCGTAGTATTCGGCTTGACCGAGAGATCTCCTCTCTCCTCAAAAGGCATTTGTCCGTGACAGCAAAGTCTCCCGCTGAAATCAGCCAGCCCAAAAGACTTGGGTACAGTTTCCGCCGCAATTTGCGTGAACGTTTCATTGAGGCACTGCTGTTTCTGACGGCATTTGCCTCGGTTGCAATCACGCTGGCCATTGTGGTGATGCTGGTGAAAGAGTCGTATGAGTTCTTCCAGCATGTTTCCATTTGGGATTTTCTTACGGACACTCAATGGACGCCGCTGTTTGATGATGCGCACTATGGCATATTGCCGCTGGTCTCCGGCACGTTGGTAAGCTCTGCGGTGGCGCTACTGGTAGCGATTCCGATGGGCACCATCATCGCAATCTATCTTTCCGAATTTGCACCTTTCGCTGTGCGTGAAATAGCCAAACCGTTTCTCGAGTTGCTGGGCGGTGTACCCACTATCGTGTACGGATATTTTGCGCTGCTGTTTGTCACACCGCTGCTGCAGCAAATCTTTCCTGAGCTGCCGGGTTTCAGTCTGCTCTCCGCCGGACTGGTGATGGGCATCATGATCATCCCCTATGTGAGCTCTCTGTCCGAGGACGCGATGCGCGCAGTACCCATGAGCATGCGCGAAGGCTCCTATGCAATGGGTGCCACACGCTTCCAGACCGCCATCCGGGTAGTAATGCCGGCGGCTTATTCCGGCATCGCCGCCGCATATATTCTCGGTATTTCCCGCGCGGTGGGGGAAACCATGGTAGTGGCAGTAGCAGCCGGTATGCAGCCCAATCTCACCTGGAATCCGATGGAGCCGGCGGCAACCATCACTGCCTATATTGTGCAAGTGAGTCTGGGTGACCTGCCTCACGGCAGCATCGGCTACCAGACCATTTTTGCTGCCGGACTTACATTGCTGCTAATGACGCTCGTGTTCAACATCATTGGCCACATTTTGCGTAAACGTTATCGTGAAATTTATTGAGCCTGAATCCATCTGATGAGTAACACTGACAAACTGCACGAAATCCGCGCCATCATCGTACGCCACAAGCGTTGGGATCTGATGTTCATGGCTGTGGGCATGTTTGCATTGATGATCGCAGTACTCACGTTCACGGTGTTATTCGCGCAGATGATCATTGATGGGATGCCACGTCTGTCGTGGGATTTTTTTACTTCCTTTCCATCGCGGCGCCCAGGGTCGGCCGGCATATTATCGGCATGGGTCGGCACTTCCCTGGTGATGCTGGTAACCATTATAGCGGCGGTACCGATGGGCATAGGGGCGGGCGTTTATCTGGAGGAATACGCACCGAAGAATCTCGTGACCGAAATCATTGAGGTCAATGTCACTAATCTTGCCGGGGTGCCATCCATCATCTACGGATTGCTGGCATTGGGTTTGTTCGTGTATCAACTGGGTTTCGGTCAGAGCATTCTATCGGCGGGTTTGGCGCTGGCATTACTGATCCTGCCGGTAGTGATCGTCACCACTCGTGAGGCCATCCGTGCCATTCCTGTGGCCATTCGTGAGGGTGCTTATGCGCTCGGCGCGACCAAATGGCAAACCGTCTCTGATCATCTGATTCCCTATGCCGCAGCAGGTATTTTGACCGGCATCATTATCGGCCTGGCGCGTGCGATTGGTGAAACCGCACCTATTATCACCATCGGTGCGATGACCTTTATTGCTTTTCTGCCACCGTCACTGGTCCAGACCGAATTTCCTTTTCTGTCTTTCGAATGGTTGACCTCGCCGTTTACCGTAATGCCGATTCAGATGTTCAACTGGGTATCGCGGCCGGAAGAGGCATTTCAGTTGAACGCGGCGGCAGCAGGATTGGTGCTGGTAGTGATGACTCTTGCCATGAACGGTTTGGCCATCTATTTACGTTATCGTATGCGTAAGAAAATAAAATGGTAGAGGATCGCATGCACGAGAGCACTGTTGTACACGCCACGCCAACCCAGTACAAATCTGAAGTCAGGGATTTGAGTTTTTACTATGGTGAGTTCAATGCACTTAAAAACATCAATATGGCATTGCATGAAAAACAGGTGACGGCGCTGATAGGCCCGTCTGGCTGCGGCAAATCCACTTTTCTACGCTGCTTTAACCGCATGCACGACCTTTATCCCGGCAACCGCTATATGGGCGAGATTATTCTGCATCCGGACAACGTCAATATTCTTGCAGGCAATGTGGATCCGATTGAAGTACGCATGCGCATCAGCATGGTGTTCCAGAAACCCAACCCTTTCCCCAAGTCGATTTATGAAAATGTTGCTTACGGTCTGCGGGTACGGGGTGTAAGGCAGCGTGCCGTGCTGGACGAGAAAGTGGAAGAAGCTCTGCGTGACGCGGCGCTATGGGATGAAGTGAAAGATCGTCTGAATCAACTGGCTTTCAATCTCTCCGGTGGACAGCAACAGCGCTTGTGCATTGCACGCGCGCTAGCCACCGATCCTGAAATTCTGCTGTTCGATGAGCCCACCTCGGCGCTGGATCCGATCGCTACTGCCAGCATCGAGGAACTTATTACCGACCTGAAAGACAAAGTGACCATTCTCATCGTTACCCATAATATGCAGCAGGCAGCACGAGTGTCGGACTACACCGCCTATATGTATCTGGGCGAACTCATTGAATTCGGCGTCACCGACACTATTTTCATCAAACCCAAGAACAAGCAAACGGAAGATTACATCACTGGACGTTTTGGCTAGGGAGTTTCTTGGCAAAACCTTCAAACCGGAAATTGCGTTGTGTAACATGCAGTTACTGGTGAGTTCGACGACAATTTCATGCTTCAGCCAGGCTATAAACAGGGTGACCGCATCCTGCACCGCACCAATCGCCTCATATTCGTCCGTTCTGTTTTACTTTTTCGTATTTTGTGATGCGTATCAAGCTCCCCGCAATCGCTCACCGTGATTGACCGGGTACTCGTTCACGGGTAACATTCGCACCTTTTAGGGACAAAGATAGCTATGCGCTCGAAACTGGTTGCAGGCAACTGGAAAATGCATGGCGGAATAGCGCAGAATCTAGACTTGCTGGACACGATTGTCACCGGGACAGCAGGATTGCGTGGAGCGAGCTGCACCGTGTGTGTGCCTTATCCCTACCTGTCACAGGTGCAGTCATTGCTGCAATCTACCCATGTTTCCTGGGGTGCGCAGAACGTGAGTCAGCATGACAAGGGAGCCTACACCGGTGAGGTGTCTGCGGCAATGCTGGCGGACTTCGGCTGTCGCTATGTGATTGTCGGTCACTCGGAACGGCGTGCCTTGTACGGCGAAGATAGCCACATCGTGGCGCTGAAATTCAAGGCCGCACAGGCTGCTGGGTTGATGCCTATTCTGTGTGTCGGCGAGACCCTGGCACAGCGTGAAGCCAACGTTACTGAGCAAGTGGTGGCGGAGCAACTGGACGCGGTAATCGAATTGCTGGGTGTCAAGGTACTGGCCAAATCGGTGCTGGCCTACGAGCCGGTATGGGCCATCGGTACCGGCAGAACGGCCACACCGCAGCAGGCCCAGGACGTGCATGCCTTCATCCGCAATCGAGTCGCTACGCATGATGTTGCAGTTGCTGCGGAGTTACTGGTTCTTTATGGTGGCAGCGTCAAAGCGAGTAACGCTGCGGAGTTATTCACCATGGCAGATATTGATGGCGGACTGATCGGCGGAGCCTCGCTCGTTGCCGATGAATTCATCACGATCTGTCGGGCAGCACAGAGTTAATTCTTTTGGAGTAAACATTGGAACTATTTATCTGGATAACCCATGTAGGGACAGCCATTGCGGTAATTGTTCTGGTTCTGCTGCAACACGGCAAGGGCGCTGATATGGGCGCCGCCTTCGGTAGTGGCGCGTCAGGTAGTTTGTTTGGCGCCAGCGGTTCGGCAAATTTCCTGAGCAGGGCTACGGGTATGCTGGCAGCGGTGTTTTTCGTTACCAGTCTCGGGCTTACGTATTTCTCCGGGAACAAGACCGAGGCCAAAGGTGTGATGGAGGGGGCGATACCGGCCCAATCATCCAAGCCGGCAGGATCTGCCCCGGCGATACCAGCAGTTGACGATGCCTCCAAAGCCAGAGAAATACCAGAATAAATTAATTTATCAATTGATTGAACAATTGATTGAGGCCACGTTCCAATTCAAGGTAGTTTTTAAACTCAGAACTCAAATTAAGCCGCCGACGTGGTGAAATTGGTAGACACGCCGTCTTGAGGGGGCGGTGGCGAAAGCTGTGCGAGTTCGAGTCTCGCCGTCGGCACCAATTCTATAGAAGAGGATCAGGAGCTAGCAGTTAGGCGCAAGCAGTACCAATTGAGCATTTGCGACATCATTGCCAGTTAATTCTCGGTTTTCAGTTACAACGATGCTCGAAAATTATTTCCCCATTCTGCTGTTTATCCTGGTCGGTCTTGCCGTCGGTGGCGGGGCCATGGCGTGTGGCTGGTTGCTGGCCCCCAATCGTCCCGACAGCGAGAAGCTCTCGCCCTATGAATGCGGTTTCGAGGCTTTCGAGGATGCGCGCATGAAATTCGACGTGCGTTATTACCTAGTTGCCATCCTCTTCATTCTATTTGATCTGGAAATTGCATTCCTGTTTCCCTGGGCGGTAGTGCTGAACGAAATCGGTTCATTCGGTTTTATCGCCATGATGATTTTTCTCGGCATTCTCGTCGTTGGTTTTATCTACGAGTGGATGAAGGGTGCCCTGGAGTGGGACTGATCCTATGAGTATCGAAGGTGTACTGGAAAAAGGATTTGTCACCACCAGCCTGGATTCGGTCATTAACTGGGGGCGAACCGGGTCCATGTGGCCGATGACCTTCGGTCTTGCCTGCTGTGCAGTGGAAATGATGCAGGCCGGCGCATCACGCTATGATCTCGACCGTTTTGGCATTGTCTTCCGCCCCAGTCCGCGTCAATCAGACGTGATGATTGTGGCTGGCACGCTGTGCAACAAGATGGCACCCGCGCTACGTAAAGTTTATGACCAGATGGCCGAGCCCCGCTGGGTGATTTCCATGGGTTCCTGCGCCAATGGCGGTGGCTATTATCACTATTCCTACTCGGTAGTGCGTGGTTGTGACCGCATCGTACCGGTGGATATCTATGTGCCAGGCTGTCCACCAACAGCGGAAGCGCTGCTTTACGGTCTTATTCAGCTGCAGAACAAGATTCAACGTACCAACACCATCGCCCGCTGAATCATATATGTCTTCCCCCCGTCTGGAAACGCTCTCCCTTTGCCTGCAGAACGAGCTGGCCAACAAACTTGTCAGCGTCAGCGAGCAACTGGGTGAGTTGACCATCGTACTGCGTCCTGCTGACTCGTTATCGACGATGGAAACCCTGCGGGATCATTCCGAACTGGATTTTGACACTCTCATCGACGTGTGTGGGGTGGATTATTTGGCCTATGGTGCTGAGTCAATCGCCGAGGCCAACTGGCAAGGCAAGCGCTTTGCTGCGGTCTATCATTTACTTTCCATCAGTCATAACTGCAGATTACGCGTCAAGGTCTTCGCCGATGAAGACGAATTTCCAGTGCTGAATTCAGTGGTCGACATATGGCCAGTCGCCAATTGGTTTGAACGCGAGGCATTTGATCTGTTCGGTATTGTTTTTACTGGCCACCCGGATCTACGTCGTATCCTCACCGATTATGGTTTTATCGGCAACCCCTTCCGCAAGGACTTTCCATTGACCGGTAACGTGGAAATGCGCTACGACCCCGACCAGCAACGGGTAATTTACCAACCGGTCAGTATAGAGCCGCGTGAAATTACCCCGCGTGTGATCCGCGAAGAATATTACGGGGACAGCGAATGAGCTTGCTGCCGCAGAGGTTTACCAAGCATGGCTGAGATCCGCAACTACACCATGAATTTCGGCCCGCAGCACCCGGCAGCGCATGGCGTGCTGCGCCTGGTGCTGGAGCTGGACGGTGAGGTGATTCAACGGGCCGACCCGCATATCGGATTGCTGCATCGTGCCACCGAGAAACTGGCCGAGAACAAGACCTATATCCAGTCGGTTCCCTATATGGACCGGCTGGATTATGTTTCGATGATGGTCAACGAGCATGCCTATGTGATGGCCATCGAGAAGCTGCTGCAGCTTGAAGTGCCGTTGCGGGCGCAGTATATCCGGGTGATGTTTGACGAGATCACGCGCATCCTCAACCACCTGCTGTGGATAGGTGCACATGCGCTGGACGTTGGCGCAATGACCATGTTTCTCTACGCTTTTCGTGAACGTGAAGACCTGATGGACTGCTATGAGGCGGTATCCGGCGCCAGATTGCACGCTGCTTATTATCGTCCCGGGGGAGTCTATCGGGATTTGCCGGATTCAATGCCGCAATATCAGACTTCGCGTATCCACAACGAGAAGGCTACCAAGGTACTCAACGAAAACCGCCAGGGTTCATTATTGGATTTTATTGAGGATTTCACCAACCGCTTTCCCACTTATGTGGATGAGTATGAAACTCTGCTTACCGATAACCGTATCTGGAAACAGCGTCTGGTAGGGATCGGCGTGGTGTCACCTGAACGTGCCAAGGCGCTGGGCTTTACCGGCCCGATGCTGCGCGGTTCCGGTGTGGAATGGGACCTGCGCAAGAAACAGCCATATGAAGTTTATGACCGGGTTGATTTCGACATACCAGTGGGAGTCAACGGTGACTGTTATGACCGTTATCTGGTGCGGATGGAAGAGTTTCGTCAGTCCAACCGCATCATCAAGCAATGTGTCGAATGGCTGCGCAAAAATCCCGGCCCGGTGATAACCAGCAATCACAAGGTCGCACCGCCTGCGCGTCTCGGAATGAAACAGAACATGGAAGAACTGATCCATCATTTCAAGCTTTTTACCGAAGGCATCCATGTGCCAGCGGGGGAAGTTTATGCAGCAGTTGAGCACCCCAAGGGTGAGTTCGGCATTTACCTGATATCGGATGGAGCCAACAAACCCTATCGCCTGAAAATCCGGGCGCCTGGCTTTGCCCACCTGGCGGCAATGGATGAGATGGCACGAGGCCACATGATCGCCGATGTGGTAACCATCATCGGTACGCAGGATATTGTATTTGGTGAAATAGACAGATAGTGCCACTACGAATTTAAACTGCCAGTCCAAGATGCTAAGCGCCGAGTCCATTAAAAAAATCGACCACGAGGTCGCAAAATATCCCGCCGATCAGAAACAATCGGCGGTGATGTCGGCGCTCGCCATTGCCCAGGATGAGAAAGGCTGGCTGGCCAATGAAACCATAGACTTCATTGCCCATTATCTGGGTATGCCGACGATTGCGGTATATGAGGTAGCGGCGTTCTACAACATGTATAACCTGCAACCGGTAGGCAAATACAAAATTACCGTTTGCACCAATTTGTCCTGCGCACTATCAGGTGGAAATGAAGCCGCTGCCCGCTTCAAGCAGAAACTAGGTATCGGTTTCAACCAGACCACTGTCGATGGAAAATTCACCTTGAAGGAAGGTGAATGCATGGGCGCTTGCGGGGATGCGCCCGTGCTGCTGGTGAACAACAAGCGCATGTGCAGTTTCATGTCCGATGACAAGATTGATCAACTGCTGGAGGAGTTAGGCAAGTGACACAGTTCACCCAGACACTTCTGGCCGGATTGAATCCATCTGATCCCGACGATTGGCGCCTCAAGAATTACGTGCAGCGCGATGGCTATGCTGCGCTCAAAAAAATTCTGAGCGAAAAAATTCCGCCGGAAAAAGTCATCGAGGAAGTGAAAAAATCTGCACTGCGCGGGCGCGGCGGCGCGGCTTTCCCGACCGGATTGAAATGGAGTTTCATGCCCCGGCAGTATGAAGGCGATAAATATCTGGTATGCAATTCAGACGAAGGCGAACCGGGCACTTTCAAAGATCGTGACATCATGCTTTACAACCCGCATCTTCTGATCGAGGGTATGCTCATTGGTGCGTATGCGATGAGTATCAAGACCGGCTACAACTACGTTCATGGCGAGATCTGGGACGCCTACGAACGCATGGAAGAAGCAGTGAACGAGGCGCGCGCCGCAGGTTTTCTGGGCAACAACATACTAGGCTCTGATTTCAGTTTCCAGTTGTACAACCATCACGGCTACGGTGCATATATCTGCGGCGAGGAAACAGCCTTGCTGGAATCGATCGAAGGCAAGAAAGGCCAGCCGCGCTTCAAGCCGCCATTTCCTGCAAGTTTCGGCCTCTACGGCAAACCCACCACTATCAACAATACCGAGACGTTTGCTTCGGTTCCCTGGATCATTCGCAATGGTGGCGAGAAGTATCTGCAGCTCGGCAAACCCAACAACGGCGGCACCAAGATTTTCTCGGTATCCGGCCATGTCAACAAACCGGGCAACTACGAAATACCATTGGGCACACCCTTTGTGAAACTGCTGGAAATGGCTGGCGGCATGCGCGGCGGCAGGAAACTGAAAGCATGCATTCCCGGCGGCTCATCCATGCCGGTACTGCCCGGCGACATCATGCTGCAGGCCGACATGGATTATGACTCCCTCATCAAGGCCGGCTCCTTTCTGGGTTCCGGCGCAGTCATCATCATGGACGACACCACCTGCATGGTGAGAGCGCTGGAGCGATTGTCGTATTTCTATTACGAGGAATCCTGTGGCCAGTGCACGCCATGCCGTGAGGGCACCGGCTGGCTCTATCGCATGGTGCACCGGATTGAAACCGGCAAGGGCCGGATGGAAGACCTGGATTTGCTGGTTAACGTGGCTGACAATATTCAAGGACGTACCATCTGCGCACTGGGTGATGCGGCAGCGATGCCGGTGCGCGCCATGATTCAGCATTTCCGTGACGAGTTTGCCTACCACATAGAGCACAAGAAATGCATGGTGTAACCTGGCTACTCATGGACAAGACAGACTTGAATTTCCCCATTTTATTTGTATTCGCGCGTGATTAATCCAAGAGTTCGTATTCAATGACTACTATTGAGATCGACGGTAAACAGGTATCCGTAGCCAAAGGCGGCACCGTCATGGATGGTGCCAGGCAGTTGGGTATCTACATCCCGTATTTCTGCTACCACAAGAAACTATCGATTGCGGCCAATTGCCGCATGTGCCTGGTGCAGGTAGAGAAAGCGCCTAAGCCCTTGCCTGCCTGTTCTACGCCCGCCGTGGAAGGCATGAAAATATCCACCCATTCCGCCATGGCGGTAGCGTCACAAAAAGGCCAGATGGAGTTCCTGCTCATCAATCATCCGCTGGACTGTCCCATTTGTGACCAGGGCGGCGAATGCCAGCTGCAGGATCTAGCAGTGGGTTACGGCGCAAGCGCTTCACGCTACCAGGAAGCCAAGCGGGTGGTGGTGAACAAGAATCTGGGGCCGCTGATCTCCACCGACATGACTCGCTGCATTCTCTGCACCCGTTGCGTGCGTTTCGGCCAGGAAATCGGCGGCATCATGGAACTGGGCGTGGCCGGTCGCGGCGAGCATGCCGAGATTCTGACATTCGTCGGCAACACGGTGGATTCGGAACTGTCCGGCAACATGATAGACCTGTGCCCGGTGGGTGCGCTGGTCAGCAAACCATTCCGCTATTCCGCCCGCACCTGGGAATTGTCGCGCCGGAGATCGGTGAGTCCGCATTGCGGCCTCGGTTCCAATCTGGTGGTGCAAATAAAGCAGAATCGGGTAATGCGCGTACTGCCGCGCGAGAATGAAGAAATCAACGAATGCTGGCTGTCGGACAAGGAGCGTTTCTCCTACGAGGGGCTCAATTCGGAAGAGCGTCTGACCACACCGATGATAAAGCGAGATGGGCAGTGGCAGGCATGCGACTGGCAGACCGCACTGGAATTCGTCGCCACGGGATTGAAAGCGGCAAAGGAAAAACACGGCACACAGAGCATAGGCGCGCTGGCTTCGCCTCACAGCACCGTGGAAGAACTTTATCTGCTGCAGAAACTGGTACGGACCATGGGCAGCGGGAATGTGGACCATCGCCTGCGCCAGTCTGATTTTCGTGCCGACAGTCAATTACAAGGCGCACCCTGGCTGGGGATGAAAGTCGCCGGAATTACGCAATTGAAATCGGCGCTGGTCATCGGCAGCACTCTGCGCAAGGATCACCCTCTCATCGCGCAGCGTTTGCGCCAGGCGGTGAAGCAGGGCGCGCAATTGAACCTGATCAACCCGGTCGATGACGATCTGCTTACAACGATAGCCAATCGAGCTATCGTGGCTCCCGCCGCGATGGCTGCGATGCTGGCGCAAGTGCTGCAGGCTGCCGCCGAATTAAAAGCAGTGGAGATTCCGGCCGCAGTGAGAAATGCAGTAAACGCCGTCAGTGTGACGGATAGTGCGCGCGCCATCGCCGCCAGCCTCATTGATAACAAACCCGCGGCGGTCTTTCTTGGCAACCTGGCACAGCATCATCCGCAATATGCAGATATCCATATGCTGGCGCAGCACATCGCGCAAATTACAGAAGCAAGTTTCGGTGTGCTGGGAGAAGCCGCCAATAGCGTAGGCGCATATCTTGTCGGGGCAGTGCCGGGTACGGGTGGCAGCAATGCTGCGCAAATGCTGGGGATGAGCACTGCGGCTGCACCATGCCAGGCTTACGTGCTGATGAACCTGGAAGCGGAATTCGACAGCCACAATCCGCAGCAGGCGCTGAAAACATTGGCCGCAGCAGAACTGGTAGTGATGCTGAGCGCCTACAAGAAGCATGCCGCCAGTGTCGAATACGCCGACGTGCTGCTGCCGATTGCACCGTTCACCGAAACTTCCGGCACTTTTATCAATACCGAAGGCCGGGTGCAGAGTTTCAACGGGGTGGTGGCGCCCCTGGGCGAGGCACGCCCGGCGTGGAAGGTGTTGCGGGTGCTGGGCAACCTGCTGCAACTTGACGGTTTCGATTATGAGACACCGGAGCAAGTGCGGGCGGAGATTTTCCCCGTCGATGGCGATGTCAGTGCGCGGCTGAATAACAGGCTGGACAACTTTGCCATTGGTGAGATCGGGCAGACGGGCGCGGGACTTCAACGTATTGGTGAAGTTCCGATATACCAGGCCGATCCCATCGTACGCCGCGCGGAATCACTGCAGCGCACGCATGATGCGGCGGCACCGGCGGCATCGATGCCGGGCGTATTGCTGGACAGGCTCGGTGTGCAGGTGGGTGACACAGTCAAAATAAAACAAGGTGACGGCGAAGTGCTGCTGCTGGCGGCATGTGACGACAAGCTGCCTGCCAATTGCGTACGCGTGGCGTCCGCTCATCCGCTGACCATGGCGCTGGGCGCGATGTTCGGTGACATCACGGTAGAAAAATTGTGACAGTGGGATCCAGGATTTATTGATGGAATACGCACAACAATTATTTGGACAGTTCTTTGGCACCGAGTGGGGGCTTGCTCTGTTCAGCCTGACGAAAAATCTGCTGCTGATCGTCGCCATTGTGCTGCCATTGCTGCTGGGTGTGGCTTATCTCACGCTGGCAGAGCGCAAGATTATCGCCTTCATGCAGATTCGCGTCGGGCCTAACCGGGTGACATTCTTCGGCATTCCGTGGCTGGCTGGCTGGGGACAACCGATCGCCGACGCGGTCAAGGCACTGATGAAGGAAATCATCATCCCCAACGGCGCCAATAAAACTCTATTCATAATGGCGCCGATACTGACCATCGCACCCGCACTGGCGGCATGGGCAGTCGTGCCGTTTTCCCCGGAAATGGTGCTGGCGGACATCAACGCCGGCCTGCTCTATATTCTGGCCATGACCTCCATGGGCGTCTACGGCGTCATCATTGCGGGCTGGGCATCCAACTCCAAGTATGCATTCCTCGGCGCGATGCGTTCTGCTGCGCAGGTGGTTTCGTACGAACTGGCGATGGGTTTTGCGCTGGTGTGTGTGCTGATGCTGTCGCACAGCCTCAACCTGGGCGACATCGTCAAGGGTCAGGAGGGCGGCAGCTTCATCAACTGGTATCTGATTCCGCTGTTCCCTATGTTTCTGGTGTATTTCATCTCCGGCGTGGCGGAAACCAATCGCGCCCCGTTCGATGTGGCCGAAGGCGAGTCGGAAATCGTTGCCGGATTTCATGTGGAATATTCCGGCATGGCTTTTACGGTGTTTTTCCTGGCGGAATACGCCAACATGATACTGGTGGCAACGCTGGCCAGCCTCATATTCCTGGGTGGCTGGCTGCCGCCATTCGACATTGCACCGTTTACCCTGATTCCCGGTTTCATCTGGCTGCTGCTGAAGATAGCGTTTCTGCTGTTCTTTTTTCTCTGGTTCCGCGCCACCTTTCCGCGCTACCGCTATGACCAGATTATGCGTCTTGGCTGGAAGGTATTCATTCCGCTCACGCTGGTGTGGATCGTGCTGCTGGGTGCAGTGATGCAACTGCCGTCATCGTTGCTGAATGCGTTCCCGCTTAATTTGTGGTTTCACTGAGACAGGAGAAAGCCATGAATCGTATCAAGGATTTTTTCCGTACCTTCCTGCTGTTTGAGCTGCTCAAGGGAATGATGCTCACCGGGCGCTACATGTTCGCGCGCAAGATCACGATCCATTTTCCTGAAGAAAAAACGCCGCAATCCCCCCGTTTTCGCGGGCTACATGCGCTGCGCCGCTATCCCAACGGGGAAGAGCGCTGCATTGCCTGCAAACTGTGCGAGGCGGTATGCCCGGCGCTGGCGATTACCATCGAATCCGAGCAACGGGATGACGGCACCCGGCGCACCACGCGCTATGACATCGACCTGACCAAGTGCATCTTCTGCGGCTTCTGCGAGGAATCCTGCCCAGTGGATTCGATCGTCGAGACCCGGATTCTGGAATACCACGGCGAGAAACGCGGCGATCTGGTTTATACCAAACAGATGCTACTGGCAGTGGGTGATCGGCATGAAGAACAGATAGCGAAAGACAGAGCAGCGGATGCGAGCTACCGATAAGTGCATATGAGTTTTCAGGACATAACTTTCTATTTTTTTGCGACCGTGCTGGTGGCATCCGCGCTGGGCGTCATTACCGCGCGCAACCCGGTGCATGCGGCGCTGTTGCTGGTACTGGCATTTTTTACCTGTGCCGGACTGTGGCTGCTGCTGCAGGCGGAATTTCTCGCGATCACGCTGGTGCTGGTGTATGTGGGCGCGGTGATGGTGCTATTCCTGTTCGTGGTGATGATGCTGGACATCAATCTCGACCGGTTGCGTGAAGGTTTTTGGAAATGGTTCCCGTTCGGCGCATTGCTGGCGCTGGTGATGGCGGCCGAGATGGCCATGGTGCTGATGGGCAGGAAGTTCAGCATAGATCAGATGCCTGCGCCGCCAGCGCGCGCCGCCGATTACAGCAATACCAAGGAACTGGGTCGCTTGATTTACACCGAATATGTCTACGCATTCGAACTGGCGGCAGTGATTCTGCTGGTGGCGATCGTTGCCGCGATCGCGCTGACGCTGCGCCGCCGTACCGGCCCCCGTTTCCTTGATCCATCGCAACAGGTGAAGGTAAAGCGCGCTGACCGGGTGCGGATGGTGTCGATGCCGTCCGAGAAGAAGGAGTAAGAGCGATGATTGTGTCGAATGTAATCCTGAGAAGGGGCAGTTAACTTGGTGTCGTTATCCCATTACCTGGTGCTCGGTGCGATTCTGTTCGCCATCAGTATTGTCGGCATTTTCCTCAACCGGAAGAATGTGATCATCCTGTTGATGGCGATCGAGTTGATGCTGCTGGCGGTCAACATGAATTTCATCGCGTTCTCGCATTACCTGCAGGATGTGTCAGGGCAGATTTTTGTATTTTTCATTCTTACCGTGGCGGCAGCGGAGTCTGCCATTGGTCTGGCAATACTGGTGGTGCTGTTCCGCAACTTGCGCACCATCAATGTGGATGATTTGAATAAACTCAAAGGATAGTTTAGGGGTTGTAAAACAGTAACGGTATTAACAGCCAACAACTAAAAAAAAGAATTTCATGACCGAGATGCAGAAACTTTATTTGCTGGTTCCGCTGGCACCGCTGGCCGGGGCGCTGATCGCAGGCCTGTTCGGTCGCGTGATTGGCCCGACCTGGAGCCATCGCGCCACCATTGCGCTGATGCTGGTGTGCGTGGCCGCGTCAATCACGGTTTTCATGGACGTGCTGCAAGGCAATACCTATAACGGCAGCGTCTATACCTGGATGACTTCCGGCAACACCAGTTTCGAAATCGGCTTTCTGATCGACCAGCTTTCGGCCACGATGATGGTGGTGGTGAGTTTCGTGTCGCTGATGGTGCATATCTACACCATCGGCTACATGCACAACGATCCCGGTTATCAGCGTTTCTTCAGCTATATCTCGCTGTTCACCTTCTCGATGCTGATGCTGGTGATGGCCAACAACTTCCTGCAACTGTTCTTTGGCTGGGAAGCGGTGGGGCTGGTTTCCTATTTGCTGATCGGTTTCTGGTTTACCCGTCCGACAGCGGTCTATGCCAACATGAAAGCCTTCCTGGTCAACCGTGTCGGCGATTTCGGCTTCCTCCTCGGCATTGGCCTGGTGCTGATGTATTTCGGTACGCTGGATTATGCGGCGGTATTCACGCAAGCGCCGCAGATCGCGACCCAGACCATCGAAATCATTCCCGGATCGCCGTGGCTGCTGATGTCGGTGACGTGCATTCTGCTGTTTGTCGGCGCCATGGGCAAATCCGCACAGTTCCCGCTGCATGTGTGGCTGCCGGATTCGATGGAAGGTCCGACACCGATCTCCGCGCTGATCCATGCCGCCACCATGGTGACCGCAGGCATTTTCATGGTGGCGCGCATGTCGCCGCTGTTCGAGTTATCCGATACCGCGCTGACGGTGATACTGGTAATTGGCGGCATTACCACGCTGTCCATGGCGCTGGTGGCCATCGTGCAGAACGACATCAAGCGCGTGGTGGCATATTCCACCTTGTCGCAACTGGGCTACATGACGGTGGCACTGGGCGCCTCAGCCTATTCGGTGGCGGTATTCCACCTGATGACGCACGCATTCTTCAAGGCGGTGCTGTTCCTGGGTGCGGGCTCGGTAATCATCGCCATGCACCATGAGCAGGACATGCGCAAAATGGGCGGACTCAAGAAATACATGCCCATTACTTACTGGACCATGTTCATGGCGGCAGTGGCAAGCGCCGGGGTGCCCGGTTTCTCCGGATTCTTTTCCAAGGATGCGATCATTGAAGCGGTGCATTTCGCCGATATTCCCGGCGCCGGTTTCGCCTATTTCTGCGTGCTGTCCACCGTGTTCATCACCGCGTTCTACACCTTCCGTTTGATATTCATGACCTTTCATGGCAAGCCGCGCATGGATCACCACACCGAGGAGCATTTGCACGAATCGCCCTGGGTGGTGACGCTGCCGCTCATCATTCTGGCAATCCCCACCGTCGGTGCAGGCTGGCTGATCGGGCCGATGCTGTTTGGCGGCTATTTTGGTGACGCCATCCAGATTGCGCCGCAGCATGGGGCGGTGGCACAAATGGCTGAAGGATTTCACGGCATCGTAGGGATGATGACCCACGCGCTCTCTACCGCGCCGTTCTGGCTTTCCATCGGTGGGATTTTCACCGCCTGGTACCTGTACATGGTGAGAACCGATTTACCGGGAAAACTAAAGCAAATCGCCGGGCCGCTTTACACCTTGCTGGACCGCAAATATTACATCGACGAATTCTACTCGTGGCTGTTCGCCGGTGGCGCGCGCGCACTGGGCGGCGGACTGTGGAAAATCGGCGATGTGAAAGTGATCGATGGTTTCTTCGTCAACGGCGCGGCGCGGGTAGTAGGCTGGACCGCCCTGCTGGTACGCCGCTTCCAGTCAGGTTATATCTACCATTACGCATTCACCATGATCGTTGGTGTATTCGTGTTGATGAGCTTGTGGTTGTGATAGTCATGAGAGAACAGACCATAGGATGCTGCATTTCCCCGGCTTGTCTGCCGGATACGCGAATATAACGGAATAAACATGTCGTCTGGTTTTCCCTTGTTAAGTCTGATCATCTGGCTGCCCATTCTTGCTGGTGTCGCGGTGCTCGCCACGGGCGGCGACCGCAATGCCCAGATGGCAAGATACCTGGCGCTCGCCGGATCGCTGGCTGGTCTGCTGGTGGCGCTGCCGCTGTATAGCGGCTTCGACCCGTTGCTGGGAAGCATGCAGTTTGTCGAGCTTCACCCCTGGATCGAGCGCTTCAACATCCATTACCACCTGGGGGTGGACGGCATCGCCATGCCACTGATTCTGCTCAACTGCTTCACTACGCCGCTGGTGGTCATCGCCGGCTGGCAGGTGATCAGCAACCGGGTGTCGCAATATATGGGTGCGCTGCTGATCATGTCCGGCATCGTCAATGGCGTATTCTCTTCGCTCGATGCGATTCTGTTCTATGTGTTCTGGGAAGCTTCGCTGATCCCGATGTTCCTGATCATCGGCGTTTGGGGCGGCCCCAATCGCGTGTATGCGGCGATCAAATTCTTTCTGTACACGCTGCTCGGATCGCTGCTGATGCTGGTGGCGTTCATTTACCTGTACACGACTTCCGGCGGCAGTTTCTCGATACTTGATTATCACAAGCTGCCATTGCCGCTGGCGCCGCAGATTCTGATATTTGTCGCCTTCCTGCTGGCATTCGCGGTGAAAGTGCCGATGTGGCCGGTGCATACCTGGCTGCCGGATGCGCACGTGGAAGCGCCCACCGGCGGTTCGGTGGTGCTGGCGGCGATTCTGCTGAAACTGGGCGGTTACGGCTTCCTGCGTTTTTCCCTGCCGATCGTGCCGGATGCCAGCCAGTATCTCTCCGGCATGATGATCACATTGTCGCTGGTCGCGGTGGTGTACATCGGGCTGGTCGCGCTGGTGCAGGCGGACATGAAGAAGCTCATCGCCTATTCATCGGTATCGCACATGGGATTCGTCACCCTGGGTTTCTTCCTGTTCAACGCCTACGGGGTCGAAGGTGCAATGGTGCAGATGATCTCGCACGGCTTCATCTCCGCTGCGATGTTCCTGTGCGTGGGAGTGATGTATGACCGGCTGCATTCACGCCAGATCGCCGACTACGGCGGGGTAGCCAACAAGATGCCGGTATTCGCCGCATTCTTCATGCTGTTTGCCATGGCCAATTCCGGATTGCCCGGCACCAGCGGTTTCGTTGGCGAATTCATGGTGATCATGGGCGCAATGCAGGTGAATTTCTGGTATGCGTTCCTCGCTGCCACCACGCTGATTTTTGGTGCGGCCTACACTCTGTGGATGTACAAGCGGGTGGTATTCGGCGCGGTGGCAAACCCCGCCGTGGAAGCGCTGCAGGATATCAATCGCCGTGAAATTCTGATCCTGGCGATACTGGCAGCGGCAGTACTGTGGATGGGAGTTTATCCGCTGCCGTTGACGGAAGTGATGCATACCACAGTGGACGAGCTGCTGGCTCATGTAGCTCGTGGCAAGTTATAAGCGGAATGATGAAATGCAGTTTGCTCTGTTCAAGGATGATAAATGAATTTTCTGCCGCCTGATCTCGCCCCCGCCTATCCGGAGATATTTCTCCTGGTGATGGTGTGCGTGGTGTTGCTGGCTGACCTGGTGGCGGGCGAAAAGAGGCGTTACCTCGCTTATCTGCTGGCGCAGGCTGCGCTGTTCGGTTGTGCGCTGATTACCTTCGTTACGTTGGCTCCTGGCACGACCTATACCTTCTCCGGCATGTTTGTCGACGATGCCATGGCCGATACCCTGAAGCTGCTGACCTATGTCACGGTGTCGATGGTGCTGGTGTATTCACGTGACTATATCGCGGTGCGCGGCATGTTCAACGGCGAGTTCTTCAGCCTGACCTTGTTCGCCACTTTGGGCATGATGGTGATGATTTCCGCCAGCCATTTCCTGACCCTCTACCTGGGGCTGGAGCTGCTGTCATTGTCGCTCTATGCCATGGTCGCGTTGCGGCGCGATTCGGTGGCGGCCACCGAGGCGGCAATGAAATATTTCGTGCTGGGAGCGCTGGCTTCCGGTTTCCTGCTGTACGGCATGTCCATGGTCTACGGCGCTACCGGTGTGCTCAATATTGCGCAGGTCGCCGAAGTGATCCAGAAAGTGATCCAGGGCGGCGTGATTGATGATTACGCGATACTGGTAGTGGGGCTGGTATTCATCGTTGCCGGCATCAGCTTCAAGTTGAGTGCAGCGCCGTTTCACATGTGGGCGCCGGATGTTTATCAGGGCGCACCCACGGCGGTGGTACTGTTTATCGGTTCCGCCCCCAAACTGGCGGCATTCGGTTTTGTCATGCGCCTGCTGGTGGAGGGTATGGGTTCGATGGCGGCGGACTGGCAGGGGATGCTCATCATCCTGGCAGTGATGTCCATGATCATCGGCAACCTTGCCGCCATTGCCCAGACCAATATCAAGCGCATGCTGGCGTATTCCACCATCTCGCACATGGGCTTCATGCTGCTTGGATTAGTCAGCGCGGATGGCAACGGCTACAGCTCATCCATGTTCTACATGGTGGTTTATGTGTTGATGACCCTGGGCATCTTCGGCATGATCATGCTGTTGTCACGCGAGGGATTTGAAGCCGAGAAACTCGATGACTTCAAAGGGCTCAACCGGCGCAATCCCTGGTATGCGTTCATTACTTTGTTGCTGATGCTCTCGCTGGCTGGTGTGCCGCCGCTGGTGGGTTTTTACGCGAAGCTGTCGGTGTTGCAGGCGGTATTGAATGCGGGTTACGTATGGCTGGCGGTAGTGGCGGTGTTGTTCTCGCTAGTCGGCGCGTTCTATTATCTGCGCATCATCAAGCTGATGTATTTCGACGAGCCTGAAAGCGATGCACCGATTCTGCCGCCGGGTGATGTCAAACTGCTGATAAGCGCAAATGGCCTGGCGGTACTCGCCTTCGGCCTCTTTCCCCAGGCACTGATGGCGCTGTGCGCTTACGCTATTCAACAGTCCATATAGCGTAGCAGCACTCAACGGCGCGTCCTTCGCATATTACGCTGCCAGAGCCTCACCAAGTTCCTTTACTCCTTCAATTCATCTCAATACACAGGAAAATTACTAATGTCATCCCTCTATCTTAGCCGCCTCAAGCCAGATGAACGTCAGGAGCTGATTGCCAAATTGCACGCCACGCAGCATGGCAATTGCTTTATCTGTGAACAGGCGATTGATCTGGTCGTGCATAAGGACACCATCGATATTGACCATGTGGTGCCGCTCAACGATCACGGCAAGGACGACCCGGTCAACTTTGCCCTGACACATGCCAGCTGCAATCGCTCTAAGCAGGCATCCAATTTAGAGGTGGCGCGAGTGTTGCATCGCTTCAGTCAGCTCAAGGAAAAACTGGCTACCGAAAACCGCAGCCCAAATCTGGGGGACTTGCTGCAACAGCACGGGGGTGGCAACCAAATGCTGGGGTTCAAGTTGTCAGCGAATGAAGTGACTTATAGTCAAGGAGAGCTCGGCGACAATATGCTACGTAGCTTGCCAGTGTATGAAGACGAACTGAGTGGATTTCGTTTCTTCTTTGCCAAATTGCCGATACAGTACCTGGCTCACGACGACCATATTAATCCTCGCTCCATCGGCCCCAATATTTCCAAGTTGGTGGAGGAATTTCACCAGAAGCGGCCGCAACTGCATGTGCCGCTCGCATGGATAAAGAGCGAAGGCGGCAAGAGCGCCATTCATGTTTTCGACGGTCAGCACAAAGCTGCCGCACAAATCATGCTGGGAGCGCGGGCATTGCCGGTTAGAGTGTTCATCGATCCAGATCCGGATACGTTAATCACTACCAATACGAATGCAGGCACCACGCTCAAACAGGTGGCCTTCGATAAATCGGTTCAACGGCATCTTGGAAGCTCTCTCTATCAGGATCGCATCCAGCGCTTCCTGAAAGAAACCGGACGCGCGGAAGATGACTTGAGTTTCTCGGAGCGTGACCTGGTCAATCACTTCAAGGGGCAGTCGAGGGAGATCAAGCGCTACATTCTTGATGCGGTTCGTAACGGTGTGACGTCTGACTCTGGCAACAAGCTGCGCGACTATATTGACTTTGGAGGACGGGGGAAGGAGTCGCCACTGTCTTACAGCACCATAGAGAAGACCTTCTATTCATTCTTCATATATCAGGAAGTGCTGGAAACCCCCATCAATTACCGAGCTGAAGAGAATGAGAATCCACGCATCGTTGAACGCGACCAGATTCTGCGCCTGATGAACCTGATCGCTGAGGTGATCTATGTTGACAAGTTCGACTCAGAGTTAGGCACCGACAAGATCGAAAGCAAGCTGCAAAAAGGGGAAGCCATCAAACTCGATCATTTGCGAGCTTTCCGCATGAGCAAGGAGGAAATTGTCTACAATTGGTTGCAATTAGTGGGGCAGGTTGCGCGCACCTATTTCATCACGTTGGGTAAACCAGATCCAATGGGTCGTTTGTTCCAAGTGACGTTCCCGGAGCAGGTGTGGGTGAACATCCACAAGTTTCTAGAAAATCTTATGGCCATGCCGCTTTGGGTGAATACCGATTTGTCGGATACGGTATTCGGTGGCAAGCAGAACAATGGCTTCTGGAAAACTGTTTTTGAAACAGGACGCACTCCGCAGGGAATGGTGGTATTGACTCAGCCGTTAAATCTGATCGAGATGATCAAGTGATAGAAATACTATTGATCCGGCATGGTACTGTATCAACCTTGTTCCGACTGAACCTCAGAAGCCTATTCACTCTTCGGCAAGTTTAGCGCGGTAGGCTGGGGTGAGCTTGTGAACCCCAGCATTCGAGATTACAAGACGCTGCTGGGGTTCGTACCTCACCCCAGCCTTGTATGATCGAATTTAATGAAATGCTGTTAAGGAAGTTAAGTAAGAATTCACGATTCACAGGGAAGGCCGTC
>JAYUYT010000128.1:0-9360 GCA_043752345.1 Nitrosospira sp. | reverse complement strand
GGACAGTCAATGCACGGCGTGTATTCGAGTTTGGCAGCGGCTATGGCTATTCGGCCTACTGGTTTGCAAAAGCGGTGGGGCCGGAAGGGCTGGTAATCTACAGCGACGGCGATCTGCTCAATCAGGAGAAAGCCGGACAGTATCTTGGTGCGGCGGGTTTATGGGATAGAGTCGCTTTTCACGTGGGGCTGGCACAGGAAATCTTTTCCCGGACTCAGGGATTATTCGACATCTGCTACAACGATGTGGATAAAGGCGACTACCCCGAAGTATGGCGAATGGCCAGAAATCGGATTCGTCCCGGCGGGTTGTACATTGCTGACAATGTGCTGTGGCATGGACGGGTAGCGGTAGAGAATTATGTCGACATTGTCCCCGGCTGGACCGAAGCCATCCTTGAGCACAATCGGCTCATTTTCACTGATCCTGAGTTCGACGCTTTTATCAATCCAACGCGGGATGGCGTGATCGTGGCGCGGCGCAAGACCACATAACAATCCATGCAATCTGTAGGACTAGCGCTCGGCAACATTCCTGCGCTGGTGGCTCTCAAGCGCCATCTGCAGCACAGCAGCCCGTTCGACTTCCGGCAATTTGCTTATTTCCTTGACGGCAACGAAAAATCGGCCCATGTCCCCGTTCTGCTGCGCGAGCAATGCCTGAAATGCGGGCACCAGTTGTGTGTAGGTGGAGATCGTTGCCAGCAGCGCGTTGTTGAGCGGCTGCGCAAACCAGCGGTCATAGCTGCTGAATTCCGCTCTGATAACTTTCAACTGGGCGAATTCTTCGCGTAACTCATCAAAAATGCGCGTCTTGGACGCGCGCTTTTCCGTGTCACTCAAATCCGAGACAAACAATTCCTGCAGCCGCTTGCGGTGGTTCAGCACCAGCTCGGTAAAAACGGCTTCCCTTTCTTGCCTTGTATCAAATACCGCCCGCTGTGAGGCCGCGCCGGTACTGTCCAACCAGCGTCCTACTCCTTCTTTTTCCACTACCGTGGCAAAAGATTCGTTAAAAACGCTGTCGCCGGGCACGTAAACCACCTGATGGGTAAGTTCATGGAATATCAGCCGTGCGAGTTCCATTTCGGAATAGCCGATGAAGGTATTGAGCACTGGATCGTTGAACCAACCCAGGGTGGAGTAAGCCCGAACCCCGCCGATATAGACGTCATAACCTTCATTCTTGATCTCCTCCGCGTAGCTTTCTGCTTCTGCCTGCGAGAAAAAACCACGGTAGCTGACACAGCCGGCTTGCACGAAACACCACTTCTTGAGATCGCTGGAAAGCTCAGGGGCGGCGAATACATTCCAGACTACAAAAGGACGCTGAAGATCGGCATAGCTTGTGTAACTCTGGTTATCCGGCAGCTTCAACTCGCGACTGGCGAATTCTCGCATCAGCACCACCCGGGTGAGAACACGTTTCAGCCTCTGGTCGGCATCAGGATCGGCGATGATCGTGCTGATCGGCTGAGCCCGGCGCAAGATGTCAATCTGACCGTCCACCGCCCGGGCATAATAGGGAAGATTGGCGCAACTCCCCAGCAGAACGACCTGAGCCACGGTAATGGCAAGTTTTAATCGACGCGAAATTTGTAAACTCATACTGATTCCGGATGGTGCAAAAAATGTCCTTGTCGCAGAAATGCGCATACCTGACGTGCAACCCTGGCGGAGAAAAGCATACCGGTATGACTCACGTTAAGCACTATCTGGTCGCTGGCAGCCGGTAATTGCGTCTCCTCAACAGTTATCACGCCATCATTGGGCTGCGGCAACCCGCCCAGCAGCCTGCCGATGCCTAGACTCATGCGGCCGGCGAGCGATCCCACCACGTACTGATGTGGATACACCAATGTTTTTTGCTCCAGCCACTGCCTCATGCTGTTCCCGAGCAGCCAGCGGCCCGGCGCGATGCGTGCGAGCTTGCGGGCCGCAGAGCTGGCGTGGTAAGGGCTGCCCATTAGTAGCACGTGGCCGGTACGCAGCCCGGAATGTTCCGCCAGCATCTGCAACAACAAAAGACCTCCCAGGCTATGACCGACAAAGTGGATGCGCGACGCAGTGACTCCTGTGACAAAGCGCGACAGCGACAAAGTGTTTTGTGACAGTGAGGCGCGCATGGAAGGATAGGAAAAAGTGATGGTATGAAAACCACAACGTCGCAGCCGTAGCCCGAGCAAGGCCATAACCCAGCCACGTACCCACAGTCCATGCACCAGTATCACGGTTTCTTTGACTGCTGTTTCGCCCGACAATTCAATTCCCGAGGTTGATTTCACAACAGGCTGGCAAGTGCAACCGGACAAGCAGCAGGGTTTGGTACTGGTCTTGCTAATTCCAGACCGGCAACATCCAGCAGAGCCGAAAATTTCAGTGCGGCGGTACCCTGTGTAAATGGCAGCACTCCCAGCAACGGGCAATCCAGCCTTTGTTGCAGTGCATGCACATTCTCCTCAAATTCCATCATGTGCGGATCAATCTGATTGGCTACCCAGCCCGCGAGCGGCAACCCGCTCGCTCTCACCGCTCGGATGGTCAGCAGCGCATGATTAAGACAACCCAGCCGCATTCCCACCACTAGTATCACCGGCAACCCCAGCGCCACTGCCATGTCACTACCATCACAATGTTCGTTGAGTGGCACCAGAAAACCACCGACACCCTCAACGATCACGACTTCGGCGATATTCTGCAATTCGCGGCAGGCTTGGAGAATAACCCGTGTATCGATTTCAACAGCCATCTGTTTTGCGGCGAGATGTGGCGCAACTGGCGGAATCAGTGCGTAAGGATTGCTCCACTCGCGCGGCGCGGCGATATTGCTGGCTGCGATGAGCGCTTCCACGTCCGACCATTTTCCATTCTCGCAGCCTGCCGCCACTGGCTTCATGCCTGCGACAGCTTGGCCACGTGCGGCAAAGGCATGCAGCAAAGCACAACTTACCAGGGTTTTCCCCACGCCAGTGTCAGTGCCGGTGATGAAGTAGCCTGTTGCCATGGAATCATTCCAGCAGATGGAATTCATCTTTCATCGGATGTCCGGCTGCAAGCTTGCCGATTGCTTTCCGCGGCTGCGGTTTCCAGGCATGGCCGTAAACTACTTCAAAAGTCGCTGGCAGTTTCCCTTCCATCCGCAGCGTTTCATAATGGTCTATCGCCTTCTGCCACCCGATTTTCCCGGTTAACCCACGCGACCTGCCTTGAGTGACATTATGGGCACCAATAGCTCTGAGATCCCGCATGATGCTGATTACATCATCATAGGTTAATGTGATGTATTCCATATCCATGACCGGGGTAGTGAAGCCGTTATGCACCAGCATGTCACCAATGTCGTGCATGTCAGTAAAACGATTGATGTGACGGTAACTGTCTGTACTACGAAAAGCCTGACGTAATTCCTTCAGGGTATCTGGTCCGAAAGTGCTGAACATGAACAGCCCACCGGGCTGCAGTACACGGCGTACTTCAGAAAATGTGTAGCGCATATCGTTACACCATTGTAGCGTCAGATTCGACCAGACCATGCCAACACAAGCATCTTTCAACGGCAACAGTTCGATGTCGCCGCACAGATAACTTGTCCGGGTCTTGCGAGCTGACGACAACCGCTGCCACCATGGAACGCGAGGGCGTGCCTGGAAATGCATCGCCAGCGCAATATCGATGGCCAGCACTTCAGCCACGGGGTAGCGTGTGGCCAGTTTGCGGCTGCCATAACCGGTGCCACTACCCGCATCGAGAATCAGATTGGGAGTATATTTGATGTAATTAAGACGCGACAACATTCGGTCGCATACTTCGCGTTGCAGCACCGCCGCCTGGTCGTAACCTGCCGCTGCCCGCTCGAAGGCGTGGCGTAGCTGGCGTTTATCTAATGTATGGTCGTAATCCATCTAAACCGTCTAAATCAGGCTTGCTATAAATTGATCGGGATGTGATAAGAATAGCGCATGCCCGCAGCGAGGCAACATTATCAGTTCTGAATTGTGCAACTGCTGATGCATCCACCTCGCCGCAGCAGGATTGGTGATGACATCATTCTCCCCATGCAGCAATATCACTGGCTGATTGATATTTTTTATTTCTTTGCGTAAATCGGTCGTCAGCAAGATTTGCAGCCCAGTTTGCAGCAAAATCTCATCCGGTTTACCCTCCTGAGAAAAGCTTGCACGTAATTGTGCCAGCACTGCGGCGGTGTCGCTGCTACCCCTTACCTGCAGCGTAAGAAATCGATCCAAAGTCGTTGCATAATCCCGCTTCAAGTTCTTCATGAATAGTTGCAGCATCGCCACCTCCATTCCCCATTGCCAGTCTGCACGTTTAATAAAACAAGGGGTGGTGGATATCAGTACAAGTTTGCTGACACGCTGCGGTGCACGCAATGCAAGTTCGATCGCTACCTGTCCACCCAGCGACCAGCCGCAAACAATACAGCTTGCGGGCAAAATTTCCGCAACTTTCTCTACCACGCATTGCAGCGTGCCCGATTCACACGCCGGACTGGAACCGTGCCCCGGCAAATCCACTAGGTGCAAGCAGAAGTGCTGTGCCAGCCGATCGCGTACACCGTCCCAGATGTCGCTGTGCATGGCCCAACCGTGCAACAGAACCAGGTCAGGACCATTGCCCAGGATTCTGACGTGGAGGCTCATGGGTTAGAAGCGCTCCCCAGCTCTCTCAATACCGCCACCAACTGCTCCACATCCGCCGGGTTATGTGCAGCAGACAAGGAAATCCGCAGTCGTGCCGTATCCTGCGGCACCGTCGGCGGGCGGATCGCGGGCACCAGGATGCCGTGTTCACGCAGTGCTTCGCTTAGCTGCAAGGCTTCATCGTTACTGCCTATGAGCAAAGGCTGGATAGGAGTGGCGGATGGCAGTAGCTTCCAGCGCAGCGACTGCAACCCTTTGCGCAGTTGTACGATGAGTTGTGACAGTCTCTCACGCCGCCATTCTTCCTGCTCGATCAATATCAGGCTATGCAGCAAGGCATGAGACAGCAGCGGCGGCGTGGCAGTGGTGTAAATATAGCTGCGGGCAGACTGAATTAGGGTTTCAATGATTTCCGCCTGTGCGGCAACAAAAGCACCGAATACCCCTGCTGCCTTGCCGAGGGTCGCCATGTAGATAATGCGCGGCGAGCTGAGATTGAAATGGGATGCCACGCCACGCCCCTGTCGCCCCAGCACCCCAAAACCGTGCGCATCATCGAGCAGCAGCCAGGCATCGTATTTGTCACACAATGCCAGCAGTTCAGCCACGGGGGCGATATCTCCATCCATGCTGAATACGGCATCGGTCATCACCAGTTTGCGCCTGGCCTGTGACCCAGCCAACCGTCGTTCCAGCACGGCCAGATCAAGGTGCGGGTAACGAATCAATTTTACGCGTGAGTGCAGCGCCGCATCATTGAGCGAAGCGTGATTGAGCTTGTCGGCGAATATCGCGTCGCCACGGTCGATCAATGCCGTCACCACCCCGGCATTGGCCATGTAACCAGTGGAGAACAGCAACGCCCTGGGGAATCCGGTAAAGCGTGCCAGCGCATTTTCCAGCGCATGATGGGCCGAAGAGTGCCCGCTGATAAGATGCGAGGCGCCCGCCCCCACCCCATGCTGCCTGGCACCGTCACAGACCGCTTCGATCAATTGCGGGTGATTGGCAAGGCCAAGGTAATCGTTGCTGCAGAAAGCGAGGTATTCGCCCCCGGCTATCGCGACATGCGTATGTTGAGGACTTTCCAGAGTCAGACGGTGGCGGGACAGCCCTGCGTTTTCCCGGCTGTGGAGTTGTTCGGCGAGATTTAGAAGCATTCTGGCTACAGCGAATGAAGTCCCAGTTTTTTGAACAAAGCATCGTCTCGCTGTGCTTCCGGGTTGCCAGTGGTAAGTAGCTTATCGCCATAAAAAATCGAATTGGCACCAGCAAGAAAACACAATGCCTGTATCGCTTCCGACATTTCCTGTCTGCCAGCGGACAATCGCACCATCGCTTGAGGCATGGCGATGCGCGCCGCCGCGATGGTGCGCACGAATTCCAGCGGATCGAGCACTTCCGTGCCGTGCAGTGGCGTGCCTGCCACTTGTACCAGATGGTTGATGGGAACAGATTCAGGATAGGGTTCGAGATTCGCCAATTGTGCGATCAAACCGGCACGCGCAGGGCGCGATTCACCCATGCCGACAATGCCGCCGCAGCACACGTGCATGCCGGTAGCGCGGACCTGCTCCAACGTGTCGAGACGATCCTGATAGTCACGGGTGGTGATGACCTCGCCATAGAATTCCGGTGCCGTGTCGAGGTTGTGGTTGTAATAATCGAGGCCGGCTCGCCTGAGCTGCTCGGCCTGGCCCGGTTTCAACATACCCAATGTGGCGCAGGTTTCCAGTCCCAGTGCTTTTACCGAACTGATCATTTCCGCCACCTTGTCGATATCGCGCTGTTTAGGTCCGCGCCACGCAGCGCCCATGCAGAAGCGCGATGCTCCCTGCGCTTTTGCCGCCTCCGCTGTGGCAATCACTTCCGTGAGCGACAGCATGTCCTGATCTTCAACGCCGGTATGGTAGCGCGCTGCTTGCGGGCAATAACCGCAGTCCTCAGGACAGCCGCCAGTCTTGATTGAGATCAGTGTGGACAACTGTACTGCGTTGGCATCATGGTGCTGGCGATGAACCAACTGGGCGCGGTGAATCAAGTCACTGAAAGGTAAATCCAGTAATGCTTCGACTTGGAGAACACTCCAACGTGATTGGCTGACGATGGTCGCATCGGGAGCAAGCTGATCCATTCTATATCCTGCATTGACCTGTGGCTGGGGCGATTAATCGATCCGGCTGTACTACCATTAATTTGGAAACATTGATTTACCGTAATGATGTGAATCATCGGGGATATGATCATCATTGTCAATTTATCGCCTAGCATCTTTAAACGACAGATTAAATACAATGCAGGTATTTTTCCGTAAGCGTTGCCTATTGTGCGGAGCATCCGGTAATGGCGCTTTGTGTGCACCGTGCCGGAATGACCTGCCATATTTGCCGTTCGACCGGTGTCCGGTATGCGCTTTACCAGCCGCGAGAAGACTGGTCTGTGGCGCCTGTTTGGCGTACCCACCCGCGTTTACTCATACGGTGGCAGCGGTAAGCTATGCCTTTCCAGTGGACGCGATGATTCAATCGCTCAAATATCGAGGAAATCTAGCGATGGCATCAGTACTGGCCGATTTGCTGATAGCACAAATTGACCAGGTAATATTCCCGGATTTCATTGTGCCGATGCCGTTGCATCCAGCCAAACTGCGCGAACGAGGTTTCAATCAAGCATTGGAGATTGCTCGCTGTGTCGCGAGAAAAACTGATATCGCCCTGCTGCCGAACGTCTGCAAGCGCATCAGGAACACTGCTTCACAAACTGGATTACCGTGGAAAGAGCGGGAGGAAAATATCCGGGGTGCTTTCGCCTGTGAAATGGATATGACGGAAAAACACATCGCCGTGTTGGATGATGTGATGACTACTGGCGCAACCTTGAACGAATTAGCCAAGGTATTACATGCACGTGGGGCGGTAAGGGTAAGCGGGTGGGTAATAGCGAGGACGCTGTAGAAAACGACAATAAAGTAGCGGCGTCACAAATTATTGCGATATGTCATTTCGGAGCATGTATATAGATGATGAGCTGATTGCCGACCTCACTTTCAAATTTCCGGATGCGCATGATCAGATTCTCGCTCAACACACAATCTTTCGCCAGCATAAATGCGCCATATGCAGTCAAGAAATCACGCGACAGTATCATGCCCGGTTTTAGTTGCCGAGAATTTACTACCAGTTCGGACTCTGGCTGGAATGACGCTTCCTTCACCTTGGTTACGTTGATGAGGGTATCCACTACTGCTGGATCGTACCGCTTTTCTCTCCCTTCCTTGATATAGGCAATCGCTTCGGTTGGACTGAGGCGTTTGCTCAGCAGTCGGCCGATCTGCGCCGCATCATAGTCATAGACCACAGCGAGTATGCGTGCGCCCAGCGGGATTTCAGCCTTGGCCAGTCCGTCCGGATAGCCCAAGCCGTCAAAACGTTCGCGGTGACTGCGGATAAGTTTTGCCACGGTATGGAGTTGCTCCAATGCCACCAATGCGATCTGCCCTTTGACCGGATGCTTGACCACTTCGGCGCGCTCTTCCCCAGTCAGATTAGAAAATGGCTTCTCAACCAATCGATCCGGCAAGCCAATTTTGCCGATGTCATGCAACAGCGCGGCAAGAAAAACATCCTGTACCTCTGCCTCGCTCATGTTCATACGCTGCGCAATCATTCGGGAAAGCCCGGCGACCCGACGTGAGTGACCCGCCAAGTCACCTTCGCGCAACTCAATCAGATTGGAGAACACTTGAATCGAGGTAACAAAGCTCTTTTTCAGATTGCTGTGAGCGACTTCGAGAAGCTCCATGGTGCGGCGCACTTCTTCAGTGCGCGCCTCAACCTTCTTTTCTAGGTTGGCATTAAGATCCTTTAGCTGCTCGTTCTGTTCGTACGTCAATTCTTCCAGACGTTGTTTTTCCCGCTCCAGCATCTGCTGATGCAATGCATGTCGAATAGTTGGAATAATGTCGCTGTCTTGCCAAGGCTTGGATATGTAGCGGTATATTTGGCCTTTGTTAATGGCATCAATGGTGGCACCGATCTCCGTGTGACCGGTGAGCAACATACGTACTGTCTCCGGCCATTTTGTCCTGACTTGCTCCAGAAATTGCACACCGCTCATTCCCGGCATGCGCATATCCGAAACCACCAGATGCACGACTTCGCGCTTCATGATTTCCAGCCCTTGGGCACCGCTTTCTGCAGTTAATATGCGGTAGCCATATGGCCGGAATAATCGCTTCAGCGAAGATAGAATGTTGACTTCATCGTCAACAAACAGCATGGTCGCATTGACCTCTGGCACCGCTCGCAATAGCGGTAGAGTTTGCGTCTCGCTCATGTGTGTATTCTCATCAGAAAATATATAATTTATGCGCTCATTCCACGCTGCCATGCAGGCACGATAAAGCCATGCAAGGGGTTGGGTTACGTTGCTAATTCAGTAGCAACCCGTTAACCGCAGGCATTTTTAAAGCTGCCATTGAATCTACGAAGTGACCCGTTAGCTGCCGGAATACGGATTTGCTTCCAGCATACTCGGATGATAGAGCGTTACATTATTACGCCCATTCTTCTTTGCATGGTACATGGCGACGTCAGCATTTTTTACCAGAGATTTCTCATCCTTGCCATGCTCCGGGTAGACGGCAATCCCGATACTTGAAGAAATATGTGCGCATTGACCAACCAGATTAAATGGCTGAC